>JAIIAN010000030.1 GCA_022717655.1 Bacillota bacterium
ATCTTTTCCCTCCGGCCATCTTTTGTAACCTGGTGCCGGGTGGCATCTGGTTTTCAGATACTTATAGTCCTTGTCCTTCCACTCACGCTTGTAAGTGTTTTTCTGTACCATCCAACAAAGATGTTCTCCAGACCTTACATCTGCCGTATCGTCAATATGCTCCACATAAAAAATCTCGTGGGAGCCATCCGAATTTTTCTCTGCTGCAACTTCCAGACACCAGAACTGCGGAAGGTGTGCGAATGGGTCGGAACCGGCTGTAGATTCTGTAGACGGTGTGCAGGTCAGGCCTGCGGAATCATCCGTCAACTCTCCGATCATCGATGTACTCTTGGAATATCTCGGCGTAGTTACGCCATGTACTCTCGTATCATCCAGGACATTTCCGAACCATCTTTCCAACATCTCTCCCTTGGTGTACAGTTCCGGGTCATACTGATACTTCCACCACTCAACAAAAAGGGCGTCCACCTCTGCCTTAGAAGTAGCCGCCGCAACCTTTTCTTTGTAGAGAATATCCGCTTCTCCTGCCATCTGGTTTCTGTGTACCTTTACCAGTAACTGCATTGTTGTGTCTCTGGGGAAATTTAACACTTCTCCGTTTAAATTATCGCTCACTTAAATACCTCCTATGCACTCAAAATAATAGCGTCAAGTCCGTTGTCATCCGGGTTAATCCGAAATGCAATCGTATTGACCTGGTTAATAAGTAACTCTGTGGCTTCTTTCGCCTTGGAAATAGCATCTGCTGTATTCGACTGTCTATCCTTTTCGTTTTGGATTCTGGTGCTTTCAGACGCAGTACGTTCCTTTTCAGCGGCAGTTCTAGCAGATTCAGCCCGGCTTCTGACCTGTTCATTTTGAACTCTGGATGCCTCGGCCTGTGTTCTCTGCTCCTCTGCTTTATTTGCATTGGCAGTTGCTACATTCGCATCTTTTGTTGCCTGTACTGCATTAGCCGTTGCGCTTGTAGCCTTTGATGCAGCCGCAGACGCCAAACCTGCTGCCTGGTTCGCATTGCTTGCCGCTTGGTTCGCAGCAGAAACCGACGCCTGGATAGCAGAATCCACCTGTTTTGCAGAATCCACTACTTTCTGCAAAGCTGTCTGCTGGCTCTTGCTGTCAGATGTAGCTTTCTCTGTGGCTGTCTGTTGAGTCTTCCCATTCTTGGTGGCTTCTTCAAGTGCTGTCTGCTGTTTCTTTCCGTTAGAAATCGAGTTGGTCAGATCCTGCAATGCTTTCTGGACTTCCGCAGATTTTGTGTCAATTGCTTCTACCTGCTTTTTCATAGTTGCAGCTGATGCATCTACACTTTCTTTGATACTGTTGTAGTTTTCATTCTCCTCATGAATTTTCTGCATACAGGAGATGAAAGCACTTCTTACTTCTTCACCATAAACTGCATTTTTAAGCTGGTCTATTTCTTTTGAAATATCTGTTACCATTTTAGTTCACCTCCTCTTCGATAATCTCTTTCTTTGCAGGATTTTCAAACGCCTGAATCAATTCTGCTTTCTCTTTTTCAAAATTTTCCTGCATTTCCTGCATTTTTGCTTTGTAATATTCTTCTTTTTTCTGCTCATGCTCATCCACGCTGGAAGCAAGTTCCATATATGCTTCATTCCGATATTCAAGTAAGATTCCCTGCAAAATACTATCAATCATAAAAACCGGAAGTGGAAACGCTTGAATCAGATTTCTTACACCTAAAGTAATTGTTTGTTTTGCATCTGCATAAAACTCTGTTAACGTTGCTTCTGGTTTCTGCATTTCTGTTATTTTCTTATTCTCTTCTATCATTCATTTACCTCGTGTGCTTTCTGGAGCAGTGCTAAGACTTCTGCTTCTGTAAAAGTTCTAACTGTTGTTGCTGTTACCTTTTCAGATTGTTCATTTGTTCTCACATTTGCTTTCTGATTTTCCGGAACTCTATACTCTGTCATGTTGTTTTATCTCCTTTCTCATCCATTCCAAGTACCTTTTATAAGGATTCCATTTTTAAATTGCATTGAGCAGTTATTTGACCACTGATTTACTGTTCCATCACTATTCATGGAAATAATCTGAACAAATCTAAGTGTCCCATTTATTGCTCCATCTTCAAAAGAAACATTTCTCAGTGTATTATAATGCATATCAATATCACATCCTGCATGAAGCCGTCCTGCTGTATAATCGCTCCATCCTTTGTTTTTTTGCACGTATGTCCATTTCATAGAATATGTACTTGCACCGGAATAATCCTGTGCCGCCCAGGTCATATATGCCCCCTGCCACTCTAAGTCAAAGTTCAATCCTTTTTTTGAATTATCACTATTCAACTGATTCGTTCCAATCTTACCAACATAATAATTATCTCGCCAAAAATGATTTCCTAATTCGTTGAATACAGCTCTCTTCTTTAAATCAGACACTCCATTGTCGAAAATAGCAATCTCCCCTGCACTAATTTGCACATATTTACTACTGTTGTTAAATGCCGTAATCACTCTGTTATAGTATTGTGTAACATACGAACCGAATTCTCCTTTTTTCACTGCTTGTGTGATGTTTTCAGCATTTACCCTAATCGATGCTGCCAGTTCGTCCTCGCCATCTGTGGCTCTCTTCGCCTCTGCTTCGATTGAATCTTTCAGCACCTGCAACTGGCTCTCCGAATAGCCGGAAATATAGCCCAGGGCTTCAATATCTGTCACATAGACATTAGCTCCAGAAACATAATTGTACACATACAAATAAACACTTCCGGCTGATATACCATCAAACCGGAACTCAAAATTTTGGTATGAACTTGTCAAATCGCCTGCTGACGTATATTTATTGGTTCCTCCAAAAGAAATACGGATTCTCGCTGTATTCTCCTGGCCTGCATCGCACTTAGCTTTGAGCCGGATTATAAACGGGCTTGTCCTTGGAACCTTGATAATCTGCCTCAGATAGTAACTGGACGTTGTATTTACCCTGTCAATCTTTGCACAGGTCTTGGAATTTTCCGTAACCTTTGCGATGTACGTTGTACTCGATCTGTACCACGAAGCAAAGGCATCGTCATTGTTGGAGAAGCTACCGTTCTGGCAGTAATCATGCTGCGTATTCTCATACACTTCATTTACAGAGGCAGTGACTTTTCCTACCTCCACTTCCAACTTAGTATCAATATCATCCAACAGCTCCTGCATATCTCGCAAACATCTTATGTCTGTAACATACATTACACTTCCGGCATATCCATATACCGTCACCGCCACTGACTTTGCAGCTTTCGTGATTTTGACCTCTTTGCTGTAGGTGTGGAACTCATCCGCCGTATATCCACTAAGATAAGACGTAGACTTATTCTCGGAAAATCCATACTGGATGTAAGACGGTCTGTATTTTGACCCTTCCGGATACGCCGCCTCAACAGCAATCTTATAATTGCCAGCTTCCAAGCTTCCCAGGCTCTGCGACAATGTTACAGAACCATTTGCAGAGAACGTCAGCTTGATCGCATTCATATTTAGGAACTCTGCTTGCTCAATCGTGCAACTACCAGTTATGCCGGATGCAGTGAACTTGCTTTTATCAAGTGTCTCTTGCTCACCGCCGACTATATAATTCTTCCTGGCAACCGTTTCCTTCACGCTTCGGACTGACAGTGAAATCTTATTCTCCAGATTTGAAATAGAATTCTCTATCTCCTCTCTGGCAACTCTAACTTTACCATCGGCATGATTTTTCGCCGCTGTTTCACTCTCTGTTATCTTCGTTTCTACCGATGTCCGGTATCCGGCATCCAGCGATTCTGTCTTGACGGAATTTACCAGAAGCATTTCACCATTGATCTTTCCATCCATGGTCAACGCCACTCCGTCTATTGGTCCGTCATAACCCTGGTTGTAATGTGCCAGACCACCAAGCCCCCATCTCCACAGATTCTTAGCTTTCTCCTTGTACCCTGTATCATCAGCAACAACAAACTCATTCGGCGTGTGTATTGCATAACCACTGGCTACCTGTTTGTTTATGAGGTCTTTTGCGCTTCTGAGAGCCTCCTGCAAGATTTCTGTCTTACTCGGCAAGGATTTTATTGTCTCTTCCATTTCGGCCGTACTCTGGCGATTTGACGAGGTATAGGAAACAGAGCTTGTTTCATCTCCAAGCGTTACCGTATTATCTTTGAAGCTGGTAATATAGGTCTTCTTTTTCGTCAGAGGAAACTCTTTATCTAAACCGTTCGGTGTTGACGTGCATTGAATCTTGTTTCCTACCTCAAATCTTTGAAAAGAATCATCTTTCAAGTTCAGATCGACCGCTTTTAATTCCAGAACCATCTTCTCAAACTGAGCAGATTTCAGATACTCTTCGCCTTTCTTTTTCAGATTTTCCGGAAGAGATACATCATCCCACGTAACTGTCTTATAAATCTTTCCGTATTCTCTTACGGCATTATCATCTGTTACATAGTCAATGCCTCCATTGATGCTTGCGATTGTTATTCGCTGATCTGAGATGGCTTCCAATGATGGATCCTGATCTTCTTCGTCCAGCTTCGCTCCAAGCGGAATTACACATGTGACCAAATCAGATGCATCCATGTTTTTTGAAAAATCTAGCAAATTTTTTCCAAACCGGATGCCCTGCGTGTTTTTGGTGTAATAATCTTCGTCTGACAGATAGTCCAGGATTCTCTGTCCATCCTCGTGCCGGATAACTAAATGTCCTCCAAGTCTGCTCGTCAGTTTCTCTTTAAAGGCTGTCCTGGTGTCTTCGTAGTTGGAATATCGGTACAACGAATTATTGGAATCCTTAACTGTAACCCGACCGACAGTAAACTGCTTTCTTTCCTCTACCTGTGCATTGTGAATATCAATCAGATCCTGCACATATTCTTTGACCGAGATGCTGTGATATACCTTCGGTCTCTGGATACTGTCACATAAAAAGGCAAGCTCTCCCTCTACGAACACTTTCTTTGTTCCGGAAAAGTCTTCATCGTCATAAAGCACTCTTCCGTAAAACTCCGGTTCATCATCCCGGCAAATGATAATATCCGTTGTCAGCTTTTTAACCTTGTCGTAATAAGGGTGGTTCGGATAAACGATGAAAGATGCAGCCCCGTTGATGTTATCCCCCACTTCAAAGTACGGCTTTCCTCCAACCGTCAATGCCTTTACTCTGGTATCATGGATTGTATACTCTTCACCGTCCACATAGGCTTTGATTGTATACATCTACAACATCCCTCCTCTGTGAATCAGTGTAATCTTGCCTGTCCCCTGAAAGTATAGGTCATTCGTCCCTTTGTACAGAATGAGATCATACATGATATTCTCGCCAACTGATATCGTGTAGGTCGAATTGCGGTATCTTACCTTCATCTCCGCATTTGATACGATTCTGAGTGTTTCATTGTGAACCCATCCATACAACTTGACTTTCTGCCAGCTAGACGCAGCATTGATCGTGATATCTGATGTATTCTGGATCACTCCGTTGAGGAAATTGAATGTGTCCCACTTCCACGGCTCGTCTGACGATGCAACGCTTATCTTGTATGGTTCACATGTACAGGTGACTACAATCTCTGCTGTAACATCATTTGACTTGCTGGTATCAACCTCGCATCTTCCGACATAGTAAAAGCCTTTGTCTGTATCCAGGATAATCCTCTTTTCTACTCCCTGGATGTCAGAAGCGATCTGGCTAATCAGACCGCTCCATTTTTCATAACTGCAGTTTCTTACTCCAAACGTAAACTTTAGTTCTCGCATTTCATACTTGACGCCACCATTCTGCGCTTCCGTAAGGTCAAGATTGCCATTCATGCCAGGTACATTTACATATTCTGTTTTTGTCTTCGGTATCCCAATTTCTATTTTCTTGAGTTTTAACCCCCAGTCCCGGAACGAATGTGTTTCGTCAAACATAATTCCTACCCCTGACATGATTAGCCTCCTCTCTTCTTATGCATATCAATTCTTGCCATTTTTTCGTCAATGATTGGCGTCGTAGCTTCTCCAACTTCTCGGCTATCTAAATCTACATGAACATGTGTTTCTCCTGTAATCTCTACAGTTGTATCTCTACTTTCAAAGACACCCTGTTTGTCTTTCTCAACTTTGTATGTTGTGCTAACTTTCTTATCAACAGCAATCTTTCCTGTTTCCACATTAACCGCCGTCTGCATCCGTTTTCCGAGGTTCGCCATTTCATCATCCATCTGCTTGTACAGGTCCGGCATCTCAGCTTCAATACCTACTCCAACGCCAGGCGGAATCCATTTTCCGACCTCATCTGCAAAAACTTTTGATGGCGAATGTATACCGAGTCCATCTTTAACTCCATCTACAATTCCGGAAAAGAAAGAGGAAACTTGGCTTTTAAACCAGTTCCCAGCATTACAAATACCATCCCAAATTCCAGTAACAATGTTGTAACCAATGTCAAGCATTTCGTTTGGCAGCTGAGACACTTCATCTATCACAGTACTACATAAATCAGATGCAGCCTGTTTTCCTTTCGCTACCATATCTGAACCCCACTGGATTACCTTCTTGAGCGTATTATTTAACCATGTCCAAATTCTGTCTGGTAGTTCTGAAAAGAATTTTATGATACTTTCTATACAATCACTTGCAACTTCTTTTGCTTTTTGAAGTGTATTTACACCCCAAGCAGTAAATTTGTTATAAGTATCAATTAACCAATTCCAAACCTTACCTGGCAGTTCAGAAAAGAATTTTATGATACTTTCTATACAATCACTTGCAACTTCTTTTGCTTTTTGAAGCATGTTGCTTCCCCAAGCAATGAAATTATTATATGTGTTTGTCAGCCAAGTGGACACTTTTCCAGGTAGTTCTGTGAAAAACTGTACTATCGAATCAATTACATTAATACCAATTTCTTTTGCTTTTTGAAGCGTATTCGTGCCCCAGGTAACAAAATTATTGTATGTATTCGTCAGCCAGCTCCAAATTTTGCCTGGAAGTTCCGCAAAGAAATTTACGATTGCTTCGATGATTTGTGGAATTGTCGTTGTTACCCATTCTAAAGCACTTATTCCCCAACTAGCCAGCGTGCCTATTACAAAACCGATTGCATAACCGATTTTGTACGGAAGTTCCGCAAAGAAATTTACGATTGCTTCGATGATTTGCGAAACTACATCAGATGCTGTCTCTAGCATTGAATCTCCCCACTCAACAAAGCGTTCTGCTAACGAGTCAATTGCATCTACAATTTTCCTTGGCAATTCTGAAAACCATTCAGCTACAGAGTCGACGAACTCGCCTATGCTATCCAGAAAACCAGAAAACCATTCCGATATTGATGAGCCAAGCTCACTCATTTTATCGGGTATTTCAGAAAACCATTCGGCTATAGAAGAACCAAGTTCTTTTAATTTATCGGGTATTCCTTTGAAAAATTCTACAATCTGTTCCCAGTGTTCTTTTATAACAACAACTGCAGTTGCAACGGCAGCTACTATTCCAGCTACTGCGGCAGCGACTAAAGCCGGTGCTCCGAGAATCACAGCCCCCACAGCAGCCAACGCAATACCAACTACCATAAGAGCTTCTTTCACGGCATTAAAGCCATTCACAAACATATCCACAAAATTAGTCACAGCAAGAACTGTTCCACCTATGATAGAGCCAATTCCGGCTATAGACGCACCAAATTCTGTGATAAATCCAATCACCTTAGAAACAGCTCTAGCAATAGAAGAAAAAACAGCAGCTATCTGTGGAAATTCGAGTTTCAGAACTTCCATTAAAGTTCCAGCTCCACCTCTCCACAAGTTAAACCCTTCTACTATTTTTCCTATTACTCCGCAAGTTTCAGAAGCTATGCCTTTAAAAGTTCCAAGTGCAGAGAAAAGTTCTTTGACAGATTGTGTCACACTCTTTGCAACTTTCAGTGCAACAATCGCAGATGCAATCGTTCCTATCGCTTCTCCAATGCTTTCTAAAGTCGCTGGGTCTTGATTATCAAGGACCTCGAAAAGTTTAGAAAAAACATCCATGATTTTTTCTGTATTTTCTTTTGTGCTTTTCAGAAAACCATCAAAAAATCCATCCAGCAAAGCAGAAACACTAGGAAACTCTTCACTTAGTCCCTGGCAGAACCCTGCAACAAAGTCTTTTGCAGCCTGAATGATAAGTGGCAGATTTTCTTGTACTGCTCCACCAATTTTACTTATCATTTTGCCAAACGACTGTCCAATTTCTTCTGAATGTTCTGTCAATCCCTGTAGAAACTCTGCAAACAGTTCTATTCCAGCAGACCACATGTCGCCGGTAACATCCATGATTGCACATACTAATTCCGAAGCCATCGTTGCTCCGGCAGATGCAAATTCATTTTTATACGCTACAATTCCGTTTATAAAAGAACTTACAAGATTTTCCGCAACTTCAATTAGCTTAGGAGCTGACTGTGCTACCTCTGTCACAATTTGTGCCATCACTTCTCCGGCTTTTACTACCAGAGAATCTAAACCACCATTGTTAAAAGCATCTTGCAACTCTTGAATCATCGTTTGCGCTTCTTTTACTACGTCTTTTAGCGGAGCCTGCATCTCTTCGTACAACGAAATTCCAAGTCCTTCCAGTCCAGATTTTAAAATTGTAATCTGTTCAGGAAGATTGTCGCTCATTGTATCTGCCATTTCAGCAGTAGCGCCATCGCAATTTGCAATAGACTCTGTCAACTTATTAAAGTCATCATCAGAAGCATTAACGATTGCAAGTAAGCCAGACATCGCCTCCTGACCACCTAAAGATGCAGCCATTTGAGCCTGCTGATCTTGTGTTAAATTTGCAAACCCCTCTCGCATATCCAGCATAATCTCGTTTAGAGATTTCATAGAACCATCACTTTTTGTAAGTGACAATCCAAGAGCATCCATTGCGCTTTGAACTTCTGTCGTCGGCTTCGCCATTCTCGTAATAATGCTACGCAATGATGTACCAGCTTGACTTGCTTTAATTCCGCTATTTGCCATCAAGCCAATCGCCACAGCACAATCCTCTGCTGAGAACCCTAATGCGCCAGCCACTGGCGCAACGTACTTGAAAGTTTCACCCATCAGAGAGACATTTGTATTCGCATTGCTGGAAGCTGTAGCTAAAACATCAGCAAAATGTCCTGAATCTGCTGCTGTCAGCTTAAAAGCTGTTAATGCGTCCGTTACAATATCACTCGTTGTTGCTAAATCTTCTCCTGATGCAGCAGCCAAGTTCATGATGCCTTCAATACCGTTTAGCATATCAGTTGTTTTCCAACCAGCCATCGCCATATAAGAAAACGCATCTGCGGACTCAGAGGCAGAGAATTTTGTCTTTGCACCCATTTCTTTTGCTTTATCTGTTAGGCTTTTTAATTCATCCCCAGTAGCTCCGGATATTGCTGCCACATTTGACATGGATTTTTCAAAGCTCGCTCCGACTTTAATAGCAGCCGCTCCCAATCCTGTAATTCCTGTCGCTGCTCCACTGATAACTGCAGTTGTAGTTTTAATAGCTCCTTTTGCAAGGTCTGATATTTTATTTAGCCCGCTTTGAAAACTAGATGTATCTATGCTTGTGTCAAATTTAAGCGTGCCATCATAGCTCAATGTTCTCACCTCAATTCTTCGGTTCAATCATCGGCTCATAATGGCACTACTTGATTTGTTTTCCGTTTTTAATTTTCAATTCAAAATGGGTATGACAATTTCTTCCTTTACAAGAAACTATCACACCCGAACACTTTGCCGTCTCTTCAAAAAACAACGGCATCTTATATTTACATTTTGGACACTCAACTTGTATCATTCTCTTTTTTACATATTCAATACCAGTCACCTCCTATAACAATCCTGCAAGGTTTCCATCATTCATAAGAGCTTCTGCTATTGCATCCATCTTTTCTTCCTCATCTGCAGGTAATGGTAAAGCATACAGCTCTTTTTTCCTTCTGTAAAAATCCCTCTGCTCTTTTGTCATATTAGAATTAATATCGATACTGCGATATTCCATGATTTTGCTAAATTCTAAATCAGATGATAACGTCCGCATCAGAGCCTTAAATTTCCACCAATGGAGATATTCTATATCTTGTAAATCAATATGATATTGAGTCAGAAACGCTGAATAAATATAGTCATCATCATATTCAAAAGAATAAATTCTCTGAATCTCTGAAACTCCTTCTACTTCACCAGCTTTCTCTCTCCATTGTTTGCCACAAGAGTAAAACCACAGCAATCTGTCAACAGCAGAGTTCAAATTTTCCGGAATTTTTTGATAAACAAGTTCTAAGCCTCTCATTGCCTTTTCTACATCTGATAACTCTGTATCCTGCATCATTAACTCAAACAAAATATAAGTACGGAAATTTGTCTCTATCTCGTACTCCGTTCCTTCAATTTCTATGGTTTCCGGAAGACAGTCTACAAGCATATTATGTTCCATAAACTACTACACTCTCATCACATACTCTTACTATGCTTTTTCTTGTTTTCCTGACGTCTCTGTGCCCTATTCAAATTGTACTTATTTGTGATTGCATTTAACTGCCCTTTCATTTTTCCAGCTTCAGCAACAACAATTGCAAAAGCATCCATGCAAATTGCTAAATTATTCTTACTTTCAAATAATTTTTCTGCTGTTCCTTCTCCAAATACTTCATTGAAGAAAACTTTTACGTTTTTACATATCTCACGCATGCCATCAGCATTTGATAAATCTGTACGAACTTTGAGTTCTTCATTTCTTTTTACAACCTTTTCCATTGACTTTTCATAAGCTTCCATAACATCCGCATCAAATAAATCTAACTCTAATTCTTGTCCACAAATCTTCAACGTACTCATTCACTTTCCCTCCAAATTTTCTAAGCGGTAGCCTCTTCAAAAGTTTTCGTTTCCGTATTGAAATATCCGTCAACTGGTTCTCCTACAGCATTGAGATTTCCACTCAAACTTTGTTTCTTTTCTCCGGATACGCCACTTACTTCGGCTGATACGATAAATTTTCTAGCTGCAAATGTATTTGCAACCACTGTCGAGCCTCCTGTCATTTTTTTATCCCACAGCTCCACTCTGCAATATTCAAACTCTGCATCACTACCAGTCAAATGGTTTCTTCCAACCTGATATAATGCATTGACTGCGTCCTGACTCTTGATAAGTCTTGCTTCGAATGGAAATACAGTTGTATAAGATACAACAGAGGATGAAGAAGATGGTTCACATACATACTTTTCAGATTCACTCTCCGCTCCAAATGTCTCATCCAGAGTTGTAAAACCAACTCCCATTACCACCCAGTTTGGTTTTTCAGACGTTCCAATATTCAAGTAGTCCGCAAACTGATGTCTCTGTATTACTTCTTTTGCATTGCTTACATTACCTGTCATTTTTAATTGCCTCCTTAAAATATAATAATCGCAAAGATATCTGATACCTTGCATTTTCCATAGCTCCATCAAAGATATATCCAGGTGAAAGAACTTCTATCTTTTCTGCACACATTCCTTCTGGAAGTTCCGGAAGATTCCTAGCAAGACTTTGTTCTTCTACCCAGTTAGCAAATTCTTCATAAAAAGTGCTATTTTCAATGTTCTGTACTCGGTCCATACTATAAAACTCTCTTGAGCCGAACTGAAACTGATATTGTCGTTCTGAACTGCCGTCTACATATCTCTGAATTACTGGCTCAAATATCCCTGTTTCGATGGTGTATTCTACAGGTTCTGGTCCAAGGGCATCTACTCGAAATACGCCATCATGCAAAAGAGGGCACAGCAGAAAATAATCTGTTATGCCCTCCAATATACTTTTTACCGCCATGTAACCTCCTAAATTTTATCTGCACCTCGCAAAATATCATCTTTTTCAGCTACTTTCATTCTTGCAAACCAATGCGCCCCTCTATTTGAATCATAAGACCGGACATCAGAGGTGTTATAATATTGCCTTGCGGCATACGGAGCAATATAGTTTACTTCACCACTACCAACATCCGTTCCAAGTATTCCTGACTTCTCTAACATACCGGTTCGAAACGGAACTCTAGGACTACATCTTCTAAGCACCTCGGAATCTACAAACATCTGCTTCTTGCTAAATTGAGCATTTCTTTTTACTGCAAAATCTGGATTCCAGGTCAATTCTGCTGTTCCGTTTTCTGAGCTGATAATTGACCCTTTTGGAGTCGTAATCTTTTTCAACGTCATTATGCTCCTCCTATTCTCCAGTGTTTTGACCTGTCAGTTCCTCTGATTGTATTGTCTGCATACTCTGTTATTGTCACAAAATCTTCACCCTGCTGTCTCAGTTTTATCAAATCTTCAATCTCTTCTTTCAAGATAATTCCATTATGAAAACTAAATGTATCGAATACCCATTTGTTAGCAACTTCTATCTGTCCACGCACAATATAAGCGTTCTTCTGGATAGTCCAGTAACCTTCTGCCTCTTCATCCAACAGTTTTTTATATTTTTCTTCGCTTATATACTGCTTTCCACCCTCTATTGTTGCCGTATATGGGATTCTAATTACGCATTGCGACGTTGCTTTACGGTCTGTACTAGAAATAGACTCGCCTGTATTACAATACCAGGAAACTCCCAAGATTCTTGTAGCATAGAATTTCTCTCTTCTATCAGCTCCGATTCTAAGATTAAAAATTGTCACATCACTGTTTGTCGTCATACTCTTTACCCCACCTTCTGCTCAGCAAGCCAGTGTTCGCCAAGTATGTTCTTACAGTATTGTACATTTCATTGCGTAAAACAGTGTCACTTTCAGCATCTGCGTAGCTTATAGAATATCCATCATTTGATTCAGACTTAACAGATGTTTCTTTTTTTTCATTGTGTATTGCTACTAAGTCAGTTACACAGCAGATGGTGTCTCTAATCAAATCTGTGATTGTCAGTAGTCTCTGTATACGTCCAAATGTAACTCTATCAACAAACGCTTCTGCAAACTTTTCAGTTCGTCTGAAATCTTTTTCGGTTTTGATATGGACACCACCATACTCATCCTTGTAATATGCAAAGTCTACATACGGTTTTTTTACATTATCCTGGACCATCAAAACACCTCTTTCCGGTAAATCCGTAGATTACAAAAAAAGAATCAACTATTCGCTGAATTTGTTTTTTCCTGCGTAGCTGATTCTTTTTCATAAATTTTCTTTTCTTCCTTAGAAACTGTCTCTGTATCCAAGTTCTCAAGTGAATATCCCATGCTTTTGTAATATTCTGCCTTTCTCTCTGGAATCCGGCACGAACTTCCATCTTTCGTTGCTAAATACATAATACCTCCCACTTATTCTCCAGCTTTCAGCACTGCAAATGGGCATCTCTTTGTTTTATCTTTCTCAATAGAGTTGATAGGATTCGGAATTTCCCAGCCAAGACGCATTACTGCACGGAGTGCCACCATATCGTTCTGCATTAAGTTGTAAGCGATTGAACCGTCTGTATTCTGCACAACACCTTCTGTAAACAGCTTAAATGTAATATCCTGTCGGATAGAGTATACAAGCTGTGAAAAGTCTCCTGAAATCATAAGTGCTTTTGTTTTATCAAAAGCTCCATTGTTAGGGAAATTCATTGGTGAACCATCAAGAGCATACTGCGTTGTTCCCTGCATATCTGATTTAAAAATCGGATTCCCTACCTCATCTTTAAGACCTCTCAATTTTGCTCTCATTGAAATGTCTGCCAAATGACCATTTACAAGATAACCGCTTCCTTCGACTTTCGCAATTACACCATCTTCTGCCATAATTTTATCATACAGATTATCTGATGCTCCTAATGTAACAAATGCTTTTGCTTTTGTTGCTGTTGTTACTAAATCTTCACGCCAAGTGGATGGTTTATCTACTCCAAACAATGCTGCTCCATCAATTACCCTTCCAAATGCTTCGGTCACTCTCGGTTTCACTTCTGCCCAGATATCATACTCGGAATCATCAAGCACAGCCTCTGGAATCGGAACAATAACTGCAATTTCTTCTGCAGTAATAAACTTCTTATCCCATGCCTGTTTTGTAGTTTTTTTCTGTCCACTATCACCATTTACGAAGTACGCAATTGGCAGCATATCAAGCACTGGCATTTTATACTGTTTACTTGTCATATTAGCAAGTTTTCGCCCTCTCGATAAAACTGCTGACTGAGCAATTGTTCCCTGAATAATCTCATTACTTTCCTGAATCGGAATTAATGATTCAGCACCGCTACGGTCAATGATATTTACATCATCAAACATTCTTAAATCCATTCTGTTATTCATTTTGTACCTCCTTATCTTCTTGCAGCTGCTCTGATTTTGTCATTAATAGACATATTCATATTTCCTCCAGAACCATTTGAAGAATTTCCTGCTGATGAATCTGCAATTCTGTAAGAATTTCCACCCACAAATCTTGGATTTTCTTTCAAAAACTTCTCAGCTGCTTTTTCAAAAGTTGTTTTATCATCTACAAGTTTCGATACTTTGAACATAATATAATCAAGGTCATCAGGCTTTACTCCCTTGCTAGACAGGAACTTTTCGTTTTTCATCTGCTTTACTTCATTCAAAGCATCGTCACGTTCCTGCTGCAATTTTGTAGCATCCGGCTGATTAGCTGCACGCTCTGCTTTAAAATTATTAATTGCCTGCGTAACTTCTGTTTCTGTCATTCCTTGATTTCTAAAAAAATTAGCAAGTGCTGTACGCTCTGAACGTTCTACACGTGCGCTTGCAATTTCTTCTAGCTGTTCATAAGTATACGTTCCGGTATTATGTGCTCCGGATGCACTCCCAGCGTTTCCACCCTGCTGACTAGGGTCAGCTCCTTCTCCGTCTTCAAAGAGCTGTAAATTCATTCTGTACTTCATATTTACCTCCGTTTCGCCTCGACAGGCTCCCGAGCTTTTTATGCCTTCACGTTTTGGGCATTATAAAAACACCCCAAAGGGTGTTTCCTACAAAAATGTGATACAATTGTATTCTTTGTTGATATCTGTCAGTCCCAGAAACCATGAATCAATTAAAAGCTGTCCTTTATCTGACAACTGTTCCCATTCAATTGTCGCCATTCCACTGCTGGTGCTTGTAACAACTCTATCATCTGTTAAATCTCTTAATGAGTTAATTAAATTGCATGTCAGAGCCGATACTGCCGCACATGCTCTATCAATTCCATCTGACTCTTTTCTTCCGGCATGTCCATTAATATAGATACCCTTTTGCTTTGCTTCTATTTCAATCATCATTTTCTCCATAAAAATACCACCAGTCAAATGACCGGTGGTAGCTATATAACAGCTTTAAATGCTTTATTATACTCAATTTCTTCTGATTTCATTCCTGGTATTAATCACATAAAAATTATTTTAAAATCTTTCCAAAGCTCCTTCAAAACTTTTCCATTAACTTTATACTTATCAAACATCTGTTCAGAAGAATCATAAAATATAGCATCCCCTTCGGGACACACACATATAAATGGTTTATTATTTCTCCATGAAATATTGTACCTTACATTATATAAATAAAACTCTACATCCATCCCTATGTCAATTGACTCCAGTATTTCATCCAGACTCTTCAATCTGTAATAGTCAGACATAATAATCACTCCCTTAAAATATCCTCATTTGCTATTCTATGCCACTTCTTTAAACCATTATCATGTGCTGAATCTCTGATAAGCTTTTTACTTTCATTTTCAGTCCATTCATGATAATGCGGTACTACTGGATGCTGTTTTGAATTTCCATGGTCAGTCATATCTATATCTAACTTTGGTTTTCCTGTTTCACCATAATATCTTCTCTGAACCAGCACACCGTTTTTATAATTATCGTATACACTATTAGGCTCTGATTGATAAGGACTTGTGTGCAGTTCACCCGTAGTACGCTTTTTCAAAGCTACTTTTTGCCATGATGTTTCTCTAAAAACTTCCTTAAATTCTTCCCACTTCTTGGCATCATTATATTTCATATTTCCAAAGTTCGCAAGCGTTCCAGCAGATTCTCCAAGCACTTTTTTATATTGCTTATACTGCGCAATATCTTTAGAAGCATTTTCTATCATTTCCGGAGGGAACATAGCGTTTTGATACTTTGTATTTGTCGCTACTCTTCCACGCATGTCAAGATAGATACGTTCTCGTTCTTGTGGAAGTTTCATTTTATTCGAGAATCTTGCATACTCATTCAACTGAGCTTGATATTTTGCTTTTTGAAGAATGATTTCCTGCCGGTCCGCACCTCCATGCTGTAGTAAGCGAACTTTTTCACGCTGTGCCCTCATAGCGGTTTCCATCTGTCTCTGCCTCTGCTTTGCGCCATATAAAGTATACTCTTTTCCTTGGAACTCTCTTAGTATATTTTCTTTTCGATTCTGTTCTTCCAGCCACTCATCGGACCAGTTTCTTACTGATATCCCTTTGACAAAAGGATAATATGTATGGTAGCAGTTTGCTCCAAGAAGCCCTGTTACGGTACCAAGACCACAGACAGAATACAATTGTTCTTCCGACCAAACTTTGCCTTGCCACACGGAATGAGTTGGACGTGCTCCTGCGTGCCACTCCACTTCAAAATACTCTGTTCCAAGTTTTTTTGCATTATACTCGGATATTTTTCCGGTAATTTGACTCACACCAGTTAATACTGCTCGTCTGGCAGCAACATCCACCCTGTTTGCTCTTCCGGAAGCATATTCTATTTTTCTAAGACCAGAGTTTGTAAGTTGAGTAACAACTCGTCTCAAAACACTATTATAATCAAATGCTCCGGTCACAATATCAAAACATGCAGCATCTAAATAATTTGTATAAATTTGTGATAATGGAGTTGCAATCTTTTTTCCATTTCCATAGTCTAAATAGAATCCTAGTGAATTTGTTATGTTTTCCAAATCTTCAAGACTCTGTTCTATGATAGCTTCTGTAATCTGTTTCAACTGTCTGTTCTGCTCAAACGGAATATACTGTGCATTAACCTGCTCATATATGTCTTTATTTCGTACATATTCTGAATCAATCACATTATCATACAGTTCAAACATTTCTGGATAAGAAGCGTTTAATACCTGCTTGATTTCTCTTTCAATATCCTCTGAAGAATATCCAATGATTTGCAATCTGTTAATCTGCCAATCCGCTGTACTGGTAATTTTACCTGTCTTTTTGATTCGCCGAACAATATCTTGCATGATTCTCATTTCTAAATTTTGATATCTTTGAGCAATTTTGGCAGCCATTTTATTCTTGTAATCATCTCGCATATTACTCCATCACCTGGTTCTGCTCTGGAAGATTTTTCTTTGCTTGCTCTTCTGTCTCGCCGTACCACTTCGCACGGTATTCTTCGAGTCTCATAACGCCCATGCTGACATCCTGCCGGTCCTGCTGCCGTTCAGAATCTTTATCTTCAATAATCGAGTCATCAAAATTAATCACAATGTCTGCATCAAGTTCTAATTGATTTCCAGCCACAATACCTAGTCGAATGATAATTCTGATTAACCTTTTCAATGCATCTTCTAAAATGATTTCATGTTTCTTTAACATTCTGTACATATCAGAGTTCTCTGAAATGACCTCTGTCGCAGTTTTGACGCTTTTCCCCTCAAAACGATATCGTTCCGTTCCAAAACCGCATTTTAAAGACAAATAATTCAAATCATCATTAATTGCTTTACTGTGCTGTTCTACCCGAAGACTCATATCAACTTCTTTAATCAAGCCATTCTGTTCCTTGTCATAATCCTCCGGAAGTGCATAGAATACACTATCGTCTGGGTCAAATGCCGGTGTTCCGTCAATATTAGTCAGCATTTCAGGTGCAACAAAGATTCTTTTTCTTCCAAGGTCAAATTCATTGCAGTATGAGTCGAACTCCGTGTCCAATTTTTTTAATACATCAATCGCATTTGCAAAGATAGCAATTCCCATTGGATTGCACTCTTCTGCATTGTTCGTAATATTTAAGCGGTCAATGACAAATTGTGGCTCTGTAGAGCCTGTTTCTGTCCTCTCTGCCATATTGACGAAAGGTTTTAACTCTTTCCACTCTTCTTTTGCCAATTCACGCCCTTCAACGCTTCCTTTTGTACACTCTAAAACACTGTTTTCAATTACATAATTACCATTTTCGTCTAACCGATGATATTGTATATGAACATATTTTTTCTGCCGAACTGTATGTACAAAAGTAAAAATGCACTCTGTTACAATTCCATTGTTCCAACTGACTGGATAAATGTTCTTTGCATCTACATAGTTGATACCAATTTTACCATCTGTTATGCTTCCATCTTCTCTGACTGACATATTGTACAGATACGGAATATATGCCACTGTTCCAGAGCATGCTTTTCGTTCCTGGTAATCATTTCCCATGACAGAAAACTGATTATTATTAAGCACATTTTGCACAAACTCTTGTGTTTTCTCATCGCTTAATGTAATCATTACTTTTTCATTTAAGAGTAAATCGGCAATATCCTCTGACAGCTTCTTTGCCATTCCCATACTCTTTCTCCTGCATCGTTTGCATGTTCCTCGTCCGCTGTATACTTTATAAAAGCTAAACTGCCGAACATTTGAATTATACCAGCTTATCCATTCATCAATCTTTCGATAAAATGAAGCATCTACTGTATCAATTCCCTTTTTTCTAAAATAATCGAAAATATTCATCCTTGTCTCTCACCTCCCTGCTGCTAATTTTCTTCTATATCATCATTAGGCAGCCAGTATTTTATTTTGCTCCACGCTCCCATAACTGCGTAGCGAATAGCATCCATACAATGATCATTCTCTTTCACTGGCACTTCTTTGCCTTTTTCAATAGACTTTTTGTCGTACTCATACACTCCAAATTCTTTTACTGCATTCTCCTGCTCCGGAGCAATTGGCATGATATCAAACGCAAGGACTTTCTGCACACGGCTGATTCCCAGTGCTACATTATTTTCAGCATCTCTAAGAAATACTTGATAATCAAGATTTCCTGCTTTAGTAGCTCGTTTTACTTCCTCTGCCAGCCCTTTTGCTGATGGGTCCAGAAAAATATAAAAGACTCGGCTGTCATATTGCTCATGCAAAACATTCATGAGTTCAACTAAGTCCCTTGCATATTCTGATGGACTTCTCTGTTTTCCAGTTTCTCGCCCACTGTGATAATATTCTGCTAATCCAGAAAACTTTTTTTGATAAGTATCAAGCCCGAAAGCCTGAAATGTTGTCGCATTTTGCTGTCCATAGTCTCCACCAATATAAATTCTGTCATATTTTCTGTCTGGATTCGGCTTTTGTCTATGACGTTCTCCAAACATATAATATATCAATTCGTCCACGCCAACGGATTCTCCAAGCCACGTCCATCTGTACATTTTAGGGTCAATTAACTCCATTGCTTTAGCTGATTTAATCAAATCCTGCCCTATCCAGTCTACAGGCACATCCCTGTAATCTGTATGTATATGGATGCAATCTGGACGCTTTTCCATTTTTTTACACCAGGTATTCACTGGAGCATTTGGGTTTTTAGGAGGATTGTACAAATAAATCATCTGGAACCCTGCTTTATTTCCTCGAACGAAAGTTGCTTCGATATTGGCAAGTTCATCTTCGCCCTCGCCATCATCGAAAAACTCTGTCAACTCATCAAGAATAACGAGCTTAATCGGCTTATCTTCATCAATGATACCTTTTGTATCATCAATGCCATCCGAACCGGAAAAATAGATTGTCGTATTAAACTTTTTATAAGTGATTTCCATTGGACTTTTTGTTATATAAAAACGATTTTTTGGTAATTGAAGCCGATTAATACCTCGAAGCATTTCTTTGTATACAGTTTTTCGCAGTTTGTTGTGATGCTTACGCAAAACAACAGCAGAGCCATGCGCATCAGCTACAATCTGATAAATTGTTCTAATTCCGGCATAGCTTGATTTTGTTCCGGCACGTCCCGAAGTAAGTATAATATGCTTATGCTGCTTATCATTAAATATCGGCAAATACTTCGGTATTACTATTTCCGATATTCTGATTTGCTTTTTCGTCTGCATCGTTAATTACCTCAATTCCATCATCATTGATATCTGCCTCTGCTAAAGATAACCTCTCTGTTTCCGCTTTTATCTTCGCTATTCTCGCTTTCTGCTCCTCCGACGCAAGCTCCCAGCCTTTATGTAACATCTCATCATACTGTTTAATCAGCGACCTTAATTCTCCTTGTGCTCTCGCCTGTGCCTTTAAAAATTCGTTTTGCTTATCCCAAGCCTGCTGCACTTCCCATTTTTCACCTATGACATTTCCGGTTTTATCCTCGATTTTTTCTATCGTCTTGTCTTCATGGTCTTTTACGTAGGCAATTTTCTGTGCTCTAATGATTGCAGCATAAGCAATTTGTATCTGATGCCACAGCAAATCCAATGGATTCGCTTGACTGATAGCATCGAATATTTCTTTTGTTTCATCTGGAAGATACTTGCTAAAAAAGCCATATTTTTCTGCATTTTTATTTTCTGGTGGACCTGTACCGCCATGTCCCTCTGCGTTTTTATTACCCAGCTGACCGCCTTTTTTTCTTTTGGAACGTTCTGTATTTTTTTGGAGCGTTCCATTCAATTTATCGTCCCAGGAATCTTTAGATTTCCATCCTCTAACTGTTCCTGGCGAAATATTTAATTGGCTTGCAATCTCAATTAAATCAATGTTTCCACCATGTTCTTTATAGATTTCAAATGCTTTACTTCTGTTCGGATTTCTTGCCCTTGCCAAGCCCCACCACCTCTCATTCGTTTCGTTTTGGAAAATAAAAAAGGCAGATGCACATTTGCACCTACCTCGGTTAACTAACATTATACGGTAATAGGTAATGAAAATCAATTGAAAAACTGTGGAATCTTCTCATCATTCAAGCATTATTTAGACATTATTTTATGGAATTTTTTAATTATTTAAGTGAATCTTTGATGAAATCATTAATCATCTTCGAAACATAATTTTTTGAATATCCCAATTCCATTGCTATCTCATCCCTGCTTAAGCATTTTATAAAAAACAGCTCCGATACCTTTTTAGCATTTTTAGAACATTTTACATCATAAATTTTATTAAGCAACTCAAACTTTAAAAGGGAGCAATTCTCTTTCATCTTTTTCAAATATTCTTCTTGTTCTTCTATCTTTGCAAAAGCTTCAGCGAATCTATCTTGCTTCAAAGATGTTTGAACTCTTTCACTGTATTCACAACTACCAATACTGTATAAAGTTTCTCGTAACTTTTCAATATATTCTCTCTTCTCTTTGATTTTCTCATTCAAATCACGAGCTTGCATAAAATACTCTTTTCTTAAGGACTCTTCCTGCTCCACTGACATCACCTCCCTGGTTATTTCGTTATCCTCTCATTGATTCAAATTCCTGCCACGCAAACGATTCGCAAAAGCTGTTCTCCATTCTTGCTTTAATTCGCAGCAGGATAAAGTATTCATACACATCAACAACTGTCGCTTTTCTGATTTTCTTTCTTTTTCTGCG
>JAIIAN010000248.1 GCA_022717655.1 Bacillota bacterium
ACATTCTGACCATCAAGGGCGGACACTTTCATGTTTACAGTTATGCTTCCGCTTACATTATCACGGTTTAATACTGGTTTGAACCAGACATCCTCCAAATGAACATCTGGTATTGCCTTCAAAGTAACATTTCTGAAAATTCCAAAGAATCTGAAAAAGTCTTGATCCTCTAAAAATGCTGCAGTACTCATCTTATGTACCTGTACTGCCAGTACATTTCCCTTTTCCCTAATATATGGTGTCAAATCAAACTCAGAAGGTGTGAAGCTGTCCTCGGCATAACCTATAAACTGACCATTAAGCCACAGATACATAGCTTCTTCTACACCTTCAAAACAGATATGGATTCTCTTTCCACACATGCTTTTTTGCAAATTAAAGTATTTTATATAAGAACCCACCGGATTGTACTCTGCCTCTGAAAACATTCCTTTTTCTGCTCCAGTTGCCTCCATACTATAGGCTCCTCTGTGGTACTCTTTTCCTTCCCATGGATACATAGTATTGATATAACGGATTTTATCATATCCAGCCAGTTCAATATGTCCTGGGACCATAATTTTATCAAATCCTGATGTATCAAATGTATCTTTATAAAAATCAACAGGTCTTTCCATCACATTTTTGCTGTAAGCAAACTCCCATTGACCATTTAATGACTGTAATAATGGATTTTTTTCTTTTTTCATGTCTGAATAATCCAGATAATAGGAATGATCACTATGTGGTTCCAATTGATTTACTTTAAACACTTCTGGATTGTCCAGCCATTTCATATCAGCATTCATATTTTCCTCACTTTCCATGCAGCCCATAAAATAATATTTCATAGGCTGCATGATATAATTGTCCTATTATTTATATACACCAACAAAGGACAGGACAGGAGCTACCCTTGCATCCTCAATACGAATTTCAATTAAATCTGTCTTAATCCCCTGTAAATCAACAATCTTTTTATACCCTATGGTTGTTCCTTCGGTAAACTTTTCCTTTTTCCCTTCTGCATCAGCATACCATACAGAGAACTTTTCTATCCTCTGACTATATGGAATTGCTTCCTTCAACACCAGATACGATAACTTATTTTTTTCTTTCCAGCACATTCGTATGGTTAATTCCCTGTTTCCAGCTGCGTTTTCGAATACACTGTCATAATTATCTGTTCTAAGTACATCCCCTCCATTTTCATGTATATCCTTTTCTGGAACTGTCTGAATTTCTGCAATATCTGCCAGATTATAATTAAAAGTATCTTTTATAAAATCTCCAAGCTTTTTCACATTATTTACGTCTGTTGGATGAAGTTTACCATTCTTCATTGGTGGGAGATTCAACAAAAGTGTAGTATTTCCACCAACTGAAGATAAATAAATCTCTTTCAGATTTTCGAATGAACGCACTTTGTCATCTTCCTCTTCATGATAAAACCAGCCAGGACGGATGGAAACATCTGTTTCTGCCGGATAATAAGCCAGATTTTTTTCTAAACGTAAGCATTCACGACTTCCAAGATCTTCCTGTGTTTCATCCAATGGACGATTTCTAAATTCTTCATTATCTTCCTGTTGGCTGAGTTGTGCTGTAATTGCCGGATCTGTCATATCAGCAGCAACAACACTCCATTCACTTGCACGCACCTGCCCTGCTTCATTTCCACACCAGCGGATATCTGGACCTGAAATTGAAATTACTGCATTTGGCTGGAGTTCACGCATAACCTTATAATATCTCTGCCAGTCATATATTTGTTTCTTACCATTACTTCCCTCACCACATGCTCCGTCAAGCCAGATTACAAATATATCACCGTAGTTTGTCAAAAGTTCTGTCAGCTGATTCACATAAAAGTCGTCATATTCCTTGCCTTTTCCATAAGATTCATTATTTCTGTCCCATGGTGAGAGATAGACACCAAACTTCAGACCATATTCCTTACACGCCTCTGCTGTTTCACGCACAATATCACCTTTCCCATTCTTATAAGGTGAGTTTTTAATGCTGTGCTCTGTATACTTGCTTGGCCAGAGGCAAAAGCCGTCGTGATGCTTACAGGTAAGTATCAATCCTTTCATACCGCCTTGAGCAGCTGTTTTTGCCCATTGTCTTGCATCTAACTCTTCTGGATTAAATATAGATTCCGGTTCATCTCCTAACCCCCACTCACTTCCAGTAAAAGTATTTACCGTGAAATGAATAAAACAAAAATACTCCATATTCTGATATGAAATCTGTCTTTTACTTGGTGTGACTGAAATCAAACGTTCATCCTCTTTCATTCCTTTATATTCCATATCAACATTCCTCCAACTGTTTTTTAAGTTTTTCGTTTGCATCTTCAACATTCATTCTTGACATGATGAATGTAATTATTAATGACAATACCATAGGAATCCATAAATACATAATATGAAGCATATTTAAGCAAGAGGCAGGCTGCACCGCTGCTTCCTTAATAAATCCACTTGCATCAAGCAACCATCCACATAATGCAACTCCGATTCCTCCTCCGATTTTCGTACCAAAAGATGTGCAAGAATACATAGTTCCATCAATGTGTTTATGCTTTGTAAGATAAGTATATTCTGAACAGCTTGCAACAACTGCTCCCATATCACCCTGCCATGGTGCCATTCCAAGTGCTGCAATCGCTGTAAATGCAAGCATAAGTGAAACGCTTCCCATATAACCTGCAAAGATGACTCCGACACGTCCCACTGTTCCAAGTACATATCCTGCAAAGTTCATTCGATATAAACCTTTCATTTTTTCCACCAGCATAGGAGTGATGCACATTGCGATAATAACAGGGATATTAATTGCCCATGAAAATACGGAATACAAATTTTCATTTTTCAAAATATAAATCATATAATAAATGCCCATATTTAACATGGCTGAATAAATCTGCTGACAAATATAAGTTGCACAAATCATAAGATAATATTTATTAGAAAATAAAAGTTTTGCAGCCTCTATTAGTCCATACTTTTCTTCTGTGTGTTCCTTCCCCGCTTTTAATTCTTCTTCCGGAAGCTCCTTAATTGAAAAAACTGAAATTGTATTAACAATCAATCCAATAATGGCATATACAACGGCAACCGTTCTCCATGCTGCTGCCCCACCGCCTGCTGCTCTTACAAACTGTACTGTAACAGACTGAATAAGTAAGCCTGTCGAAAATGCAAAGATAAATCGCCATGATCCCATCTCTACACGTTCCCTGCTGTTTTTTGTACAAAAAGTAACTAATGATGCATATGCTATATTGTTTGCAGTGAAAAATACTGCATTTAACAATGTATATGCTATAAAGAACCATACATACTGTGCAGTTGTCCCAAGACTGTCTGGAATCGCAAAGTTTGCTATGAGTGTTACGGCACAACCTATATACGCATATAACATCCATGGTCTAGCTTTTCCATGTCTACTTTTTGTTTTATCAATCATGGTTCCAAAAAACATATCACTGATTCCATCAAACAACTTTGATACCATAATCAGCGTTCCGATAATACCCGGATTTAAACCTACCGTATTTGTCAGATACAGCATTACAAATGATGAGAGAAATGCATACACAACATTTCCTGCAAAATCTCCTGATCCATAACCTACCTTGTTATACCATTTCAGGTACCTCTTTTCTTCCATGTGAAACTTCTCCTTTCAAAATACCAATTATTTTATTCCCACAATTTTGTTATATCAAAGATATAACAAATATATGTATAAGACAATTTCATAAATTGTACAAAGTATGCACAAAATGATACTGACTTACTTTATATAAAATTCTGACATTTATAACATGCCGTATATGCAATTATTGTCTAGTCTTTATT
>JAIIAN010000249.1 GCA_022717655.1 Bacillota bacterium
CTTCCATTGTAATTCCATACGCCATGCTGACAAACACATAACTGCACAAAATCGGAATCGACTTTAAAAATGCTTTTTTTATGGTTTCTTTTTGCATAAATTTTATCCTAAAGTATCGCCAAATTTCGGTTTTCAATCCGTTAGTGGCATAGTATCACTATTGAGAAACCTTGTCAATTAAAAAAAGAATCTCTTATTGAGATTCTTTTTCTATTTACGCTCTTTTTTTCCATTTTAACAACAATGCCGAGTTAATAATCACTAAAACAGAACCTGCATTATGCACCAGTGCTCCGACAACCGGATTCAAGATTCCGGTAATTGCAAGGACAATTGCAAGGAAATTTAATCCCATAGAAAAGCTTAAGTTGCATTTAATCGTAAGCATCATTCGTTTAGAAAGTGCAATCAAATGTGGAAGCTCTTTGATTTCGTCATCCACCAGTGCAATATCCGCCGCGTCAACTGCAATATCACTTCCTACACCGCCCATTGCAATTCCCACATTTGCTTTTTTTAATGCCGGTGCATCATTGACTCCATCTCCAATCATGCAGACTGCTTCCTGTTTTTCCTGATAAAAAGAAATCCATTTTAACTTATCTTCCGGCAGACATTTTGCATGTACTTTTTTAATATGAAGTTTCCCTGCAATTGCATTTGCCGCATTTTCATTATCTCCGGTTAAAAGTACAGGTTCTACAGAAAGACTCTTCAAAGTATCAAGCATCTGCACACTTTCTTTTCGTACCGTATCAGAAAGTACCAGATAACCTGCCATCTGCTGATTCACAGCCAGATAAATCACGGTACAGCCTTGTCCCAGATATTCCTCAATTTTTTTCTGTACTTTTTTTTCTACAATAAGCTGATTTTCTTCCAGCATTTCTCTGTTTCCGGCAAGCACTGTTTTTCCTTCTACCATACAGCAGACACCTCTGCCTGGAACCATAGAAAAACCTTCTGCCTTTTTTAATTCTTTTACTGCATGTTCTTGTTTAAAACAGTTTACTACCGCACGACCTAGCGGATGCTCCGAAAACTGTTCTGCTGATGCACAAATCGTATACAGTTCCTCTGCCTGATAATCAGAATTCATACTTTCTACTGCAATCACTTTTGGTGCTCCATAAGTTAATGTTCCGGTTTTGTCAAATGCTACTTTTGAAACCTTTGCCAGACGTTCTAAGGCATCCCCTTCTCTTACCAGAAAGCCATGTTTTGTCGCATTTCCGATCGCTGCCATAATTGCAGTCGGTGTTGCCAGTACCAGTGCACACGGACAAAATACAACTAAAATGGTTACCGCACGAATAATTTCACCGGAAATCAACCAGGTCAGCGCAGCCGCAGTCAGCGCAATCACAACAATCCATGTCGCCCATCTATCTGCAAGACCTACAATTTTCGCTTTTCCAGCGTCCGCAGACTGTACCAGACGAATCATTCTCTGAATGGAGCTGTCTTCCCCGACTTTCATGGCTTTCATTTCAAATGCACCAAACTGATTGACCGTACCGCTGGCAACTTCATCTCCTGCCTTTTTATCAACCGGAAGGGATTCTCCCGTCATAACTGCCTGATTGACTGAAGTCTGTCCGGATAAAATGATTCCATCTACCGGAATTGTCTCACCCGGAAGAACTCTCAAAAGTTCTCCAACCTTTACCTGTTCTGCCGGAATAGTCTCTTCTTTTTCTCCGCGAATCACTCTTGCTGTCTGAGGCGTCAAATGAACCAGTTTTTCAATTCCGGCTCTCGCCCTTGCCACGGTCAAATCTTCTAACAATGCCCCCAACTGCATGATAAATGCAACTTCACCGGCTGCAAAATTTTCTTTAATGCAAATCGAAGCAATCAATGCCAGTGACACTAGTACATCAGCCTTGATATCAAATTCTGTAATCAGTCCGATTACTGCTTCTAAGATAATCGGGATTCCACATAATACAATTGCAATCCACGCTTCATCAAACGGCAGCAGATTCTTATCAAAAATACTGCACAATAATGCAATTCCCGACAAAACCAGAAACAGGATATCCCGTTTTGTTCCTCCGATTTCTAAAATCTTTTCCAACCCATCTGTAAACTTTTTCATCAAAGCGCCTCCTCTCTTTATACCTATGTGGGTATAGGTTCATTATACATATAGGGGTATAGGTTGTCAAGAAAGTGGGAATTTTTATCAATAAATAAGCTGAACAACAATTTCCTAATTTTCTAAAAATGTTCAGTCATTCCGAAAACGTAATTTCACTTGGAATTGAGTATAGTAATATTGTCTTTGCTTTTTCACTGATTATTATGTTAAATGTTGGATTTGAAAAAATTTTCCAATCTGTAGGAAAAATGAAAGTAACAATGTTTAGTATGATGGCAGGTTCTATAACGAATATTATTTTAGACCCGCTTCTTATTATCTTCGGTATCGGTCCATTTCCAAGAATGGAGATTAAAGGAGCTGCTATTGCAACCAATATCGGACAGCTTGTCTGCATGACTATTTATCTTTTGATTTTTATTTTCCGTCCGATTCAGGTGAAAATTCAGAAAAAATATGCGACACTGGATTTTGAATTGATCAAACGTTTATATGCAGTTGGGATTCCGGCAACTTTAAATCTTGCTCTTCCGTCCCTGTTGATTTCTGCCTTAAATGCAATTCTAGCTTCTTTTTCAGGAGTTTATGTATTAATTCTGGGCGCCTATTATAAATTACAGACCTTTTTGTATCTTCCGGCAAACGGAATTATTCAGGGGATGCGTCCGGTAATTGGATTTAATTACGGTGCAAAAGAATATAAGCGGGTAAAAAAAATTCACAAAATTGTCCTTCGTATGAGTGCTGGAATTATGCTTGCCGGAACACTTATTTGTTTTATTATTCCAGATGTTTTAATCGGATTATTTACAACAAATCCCGAAACCATTGAGGCTGGAAAGACTGCTCTGCGTATCATCAGTATTGGATTTTTAGTATCTTCTGTTTCCATTACTTCTTCCGGTGCTTTAGAAGGTCTGGGAAAAGGAGTGCAGTCCTTAATAATTTCACTCTCTCGATACATAGTTGTAATTATCCCTGCTGCTTTTCTTTTATCACGAGTTCTTGGTGCAGCAGGTGTCTGGCATGCTTTCTGGGTATCAGAAGCAATAACGGTGATCGTATCTTTAGTTATTTACCAAAAAACAGTAAAACTAAATTAGACCTTCATTTAAAAAGAGCAAATAGCCAGTACTTGTACTTATTCCTGACCATTTGCTCTTTCTTTTTCTCTTATTTTTCTTAATTTGAGACTTTGCACCTATTTCTTCTTTTTCTCATAACATGATATCATATCCTGCCTAAAAAAGAAATGAGGTCTCTCTTCATGAATTCTTATTGCAGTTCTCTCCTTTTTGATCACGGTCCGAATCCCTTTACAATCAATCTTAGAAATGCTGCTTCCCATAACTGCAATTCCTGTACTACCCTCTGGAGCGGTTCTTCTCTTGAACTTAAACTTCTAAACATTCTGCCATGGAAAACGACCGGATGGAAACAGCATCCTGAAACCGATCAGATCATTCGTATTGAATGTGGCACGGCTCTTCTGATTCTCGCTTCTAAAAAATGCCATCCTAATTCTCAAAAAACACTTCATAACGGAGACGCTGTCTTTATTCCAGCTGGAACATGGTACAATCTAAAAAATATCAGCAAGTGTCCGTTAAAACTTTCTTTGATTCTCTACTCTTCAAACAACCGGACACCATAATCTGCCAAATGTTTCCAAATAATCATCAATTTTAATCTTCTTTTAATTTTTATGATGTCGCAATTCTATTTCTATGG
>JAIIAN010000250.1 GCA_022717655.1 Bacillota bacterium
AGGCTGTTTCCCAGACTGTGATATGCTTCCGATTGGACATATCTCAATTCGGGGATGCGAACATGGTTTAAGCGACAGATGGACAAGACTTTCAAAAGCGGAGCAGAGAACTATGCTTACCTTATGGAATATTTTCCGTTCTCCTCTTATGATTGGCTGTGAACTGACTGATATGGATGAGTGGACAAAATCACTTTTAACAAACGAAGAAGTTCTGGCATTGTTAAAGAAAAGTCGTAATGCACACCAGGCAATCCGTCAGGGGGATATGATTGTCTGGCAGGCAGACGATGAAGACGGAAATGTTTTTCTTGCGGTGTTTAATACGACAAACTGGAGTGAGACTTTCGCAATTGATTTTCGGGCGCTTGATTTAACTGGAAGTTATAAACTGCGTGATTTATGGGCGCAAAAAGAATTAGGTGAAGTAGAAGGAAAGTTGATTGTGGGAGTGGATTCCCATGATGCAAAACTGTATAAATTGAGTAAGTAAAAAGTGAGGACTGAATTTCGTGAATGTTGGAGATTCAGTCCTTGTTTTTTATTAAATGAGTACCTTTATTATACCTGTTGATTGAACGCAGACAATCATTCCGCCGCTTCAAGTGCGCAGAGCACTAAGCGGCGGGTGAGGGGGGATGCGTTCATGAGCAAGTAGCGAAGCGGATTGCGAATGTCCGCTTTACTCTTATATTATAAAAAATCAGACAGTGTCGCTTTTTGACACTGCCTGACTCTAACTATAGTCTTATATTATGCAGTAATTTTTCTTTTATCATGTTCTGCTGCTACTTCTTCTACCGTTTTTTCTTTTAAGCGAACTGCACCTTTATATCCTTCTTTTGTAGGAATCAGATTTCCTTTTGCAAGATTTTCTTTCGCCTGTGCAATTCCTTCTTTGTACTGTGGCAGCCACTGTTCCTGTGCAACTAACATTTCATCAATCATCTGCCATACTTCTGGAGGATTGCAAACTGCTCCGGTTAACGGGTCCATTAATGCTGCCTGTTTTAACAGATTCACATCTCCGTGTACTGCTGCTTCTACCGCAAGTTTTTGTACCCAGATGAATTACCCCTCCCATGCGGTGCAGTGGCTCCTATGGAAGTGGTTTCTAACAGTCGTGACAGTTACCCATTTCTGACCAAAAAAATCTGGCTGTCCGTACCAATTAAGGCATATTCATTTATGCCACTATCCTTTTGACAGGAATACTTTTAGGGTTCAGTTCGTGGAATCCATACACTTTTGGGGATGAAAGGAATGTATAATCCCTGGTATCCTTCCAGATATCAGGGATTGCTTTCCTCATAATGTTTGCGGCTGCATTACAGTCTGCATTCAAGAGCGTCCCATCCGCACAACGATAAAGCCCACGTGTAATACGTGCACCGGAAAAAATTGCGTTATTGTCGTCTTTTCCGTAAGTAGGAAGATAATCATTCCTGGTGATATCCGCTTTTGATGTATAGCTTTCTTCCTGCTCGATGATGCGGATACCGGCGTTCAATGCCTTATAGGAGATCATGGTACGCAGGATGCTGATCGGCATAGCTACAAACTTCTGATTGCTTGCAGTACCCATGTTGGTGCGCTGCTTCCAAAGTGGATTTACTCCAAGGATTAAAGTCCCAGCCTGGTGCTCCAGGCAGAAGTCGATAATGTTTCGGCTGATCTTATGGCACTGGTCTTTGGTAAAATTCGCATGATGAAAAGAAAGAGCTTTCAATCTTGCAGAAGTTGCATTCCTCTGACTACGACCTTTTGTAAGGATGGAAATGTACTTTGCCCGCTGTTTATGAAACCATTGGGTATTGGATAAGACAGCTCCGCCTTTGTAAATAGCTGATGAATGATCATCACATACGATGGCTGCGAAGTTATCCGTACCAAAATCAATGGCGCAGATATGGGGCATCGAAGGTGTTTCTGTTCTATCTGGTTCTTCCATAGTCAGACAAAGAAGGAAGCGCCCATAATACGGTTTGATCTTAATCTCCTTCAGCGTAGACCTGCCGGTAATATTAGATAACAGAATACGCTCCTTGATGAGCGGTAGTTTTAAGGAGACCCCGGACTCTTCTGGATATAAAACAGCATCCTGATTTGTGACCGTGACAGTAGTAAGGCTGTCCTTTTTGTAATGTGGCATCTTAGGTCTGCCAAGAAAGTCCTCTGGATGTTTCGCATAAGCCTTCAATGCTTTCAGCCAGTTGTTGAAATCTGTGATTGCCTGTTTCACGATCGCCTGAGCGGTCTGCATAGGGAGTCCGGCAAAGAAATCAGGATTCTCTGTCACACGCATCAGCTTCTCCAGATGCTTGTAGCAGATTACTTTTTGGATATGGATGCCCGGATAAGATTCATGCAGCAATTTTACTTCCCCGAATACTTCGGCTTCGTTGGAAGTGAGATGTTCTTTTTCATATCCGGTAAAAATATTCCGGATGCGGAAGAGAGAAGCGTTATACAGCAGCTTTGATTTTCTGCTGAGTTCATCACAATAATCGTAAATGCTGTCTTTTTTGGAAATGACACGCTGTACTACAGAATAAGCCATTGACTGTCTCCTTTCTAATGTATTGCAATACATTGTATTTTATAATATAATTATACCAAACGTACATTCGGATGTAAAGTAGAACCGTTATGAGGAAGAAAGAAAATACAGATTATTATGTGCACAGACACAGTTGCTTTTTGTTACAGTATCATATTGTGCTTGTCACAAAATACAGGCATCCGGTACTTACCGGGGACGTGAAGGATACTGTTTATGAACGTATCCACTACATTGCCGAACAGCGCGGATTCCGCATCCTGGAGATTAATGGCGAGCCGGATCATATCCATATCCTCATGGAAGTGGACGCGATCACTTCTCCTGCAGAATTGGCAAATGTTTTAAAGACGCAGACAGCAAGACGGGCAAGAAAACTTTATGGCGAAACACTTTTAAAGAAGTATTACTGGAAACCTTATTTCTGGTCAGACAGTTATTTTATCACGACCGTTAGCGAAAACAGTCTGAAAGTAGTAAAACAGTATATTCAAAATCAAGGCAATCGGTAGGTTATGGGCATTCACCCACGCCCATGCGGTGCAGCAGCTCCTATGGACGTGGTACTCTGCCTATGAAGATAGAGACAAACGGAGCAGAATTATAAAGAAAGCAGAGAAAGTAAAAATATAGGCAGAAAACGTCTATCAATTTCTTTCATCTTTTGATAGACTATAAAGTAAAGTAAAAATCAGGAGAGAAGAAAGATGTATCAGGCAAACGAAAAACGCTATGAAACAATGAAATATCATCGCTGTGGTGTCAGCGGTCTTATGCTTCCGGAACTCTCTTTGGGATTATGGCATAATTTTGGAGATACTGGCGTCTATGAAAATATGAGACAGATGTGTTTTACTGCATTCAATCATGGAATTACACATTTCGACCTCGCAAATAATTATGGACCACAACCGGGAAGTGCAGAGGAAAATTTTGGTAAAATCTTAAAAAATGAGTGGTATGCTTATAGAGACGAGCTTATAATCAGTACCAAAGCAGGTTATGATATGTGGCCAGGACCGTATGGAACAGGAGGCAGTCGGAAATATTTGATTGCCAGCCTCGATCAGAGTCTGAAACGTATGGGATTAGAATATGTAGATATCTTTTATCATCACTGCATGGATCCGGAAACTCCACTTGAAGAATCTATGGAAGCTTTGGCGCAAATTGTCAGAAGCGGAAAAGCGCTCTATGTCGGAATTTCTAATTATGATGGTGAGACAATGAAACGCGCTGCAGATATTCTG
>JAIIAN010000031.1 GCA_022717655.1 Bacillota bacterium
GTCATATACCAGATAGTCATCGCTGACTCCGCAGAAACGGACACGGTTCTTTGCATAAATTCCTAAAGAATTATCCGGAAGTTTGGAAATGATTCCGGTTCTAAGACCTAACAGGGCAGCACCGGATACCACATTTAATTCTGCTCCTCCGACCTGTTTCTGGAATGTCTCTCCACGCACAATTCGTTCATTATCCGGTGGGGAAAGTCGAAGCAAAATTTCTCCGAGTGACAATAAATCAAAATCTTTTTTCATAATATCTGCTCCTTTCTTTGTAGAAAAAAAAGGATGCAGACTTCTCCACACCCTTTTTTTTCTATCTAAATGTTCACCCATGGCAAAAGGGGTCATTTATAGCATGTTAGTTTCTATCTTTTATTTCTTAGCACTGCACCATCCACTAGCACAGTGTTAAAGTCTCCCTCATCCGCAAATCTGCGATTCTTATCCTCTTACTTCTTTTACGATTTCAACTGCTTCTTTTGTCATTGCTTCGATTTTATCAAATTCACCAGCTTTAATCATATCACCTTTTACCATCCAGCTTCCGCCACATGCAAAGATTTTATCACAAGCTAAGTATTCTCTTACATTTTTCGGATTGATTCCGCCTGTCGGCATGATTTTGATTCCAACATAAGCTGCTGTCATTGCTTTAATTGTAGCAACTCCGCCAAACTGTTCTGCCGGGAAGAATTTTAATACTTTTAATCCACGTTTTACACCCTGAGCTACTTCTGAAGGTGTTACGCATCCCGGTGTTACTGTGATACCTTTTTCAATACAGTAATCTACGATTTCCGGGTCAAATCCTGGGCTTACGATGAATTTTGCGCCTGCTGCAACAGCACGGTCAACCTGTTCTGTTGTCAGAACAGTACCTGCTCCAACTAACATTTCCGGATATTTTTCTGTCATGATACGAATGGATTCTTCTGCTGCATCCGTACGGAAAGTTACTTCTGCACATGGAAGTCCACCCTGGCAAAGTGCTTTTGCTAACGGTTCTGCATCCTTTACGTCATTTAATACTACTACTGGTACTACGCCAAATTTGGAAAGCTGTTCTAAAACTGCGTTCATAATATCCTCCTTGAATTTTAAAAATAAATTTTTTCGTTTCCATAAGTTTCATAATGTGGAACTGCGTTTCACAATACGATATCTTTACTTTGGATTATACTACAGATATCTATATTGTCAAGCCCCTTTCAAAAAAAATTTTCTGGTTGTAACACTTTGCTGAAAGTGTTACAATAGCGCCAAAGTCTTATGAATCGAAATTCCCCTCAATCCTCAAATCTAAGACCATCCTTAGCGTAATATCGTTACAGATAGAAAGGAAAATTATATCTTATGGAATCAAAAAATCCTATTCAGGTTGCAGACCGTCTTTTTCTTGCCCTGGAAACCTTGTCTAAAATCGGACCTGTTTCACTGGCTGATTTAAGCCGTGAATTAAATTTAAATAAAAGCACCACGCACCGCCTGTTATCTTCCCTGATTTATATGGGCTATGCAAAACAGGATGCAGAAACTCAGAAATATGACCTGTCCTTAAAAGTACTCGCCTTATCAAACCGCCTGTTAGAACGTCTTGATATTCTTGAAATTGTCCGACCTTATTTGAAATCACTCTCTCAGGAAACTGGGGAGACGGTTCACTTTGTACAGCTCGACGGTTCGGAAGCCGTTTATATCTACAAAGAAGAATCCAGACAGAATTCTGTGCGGATGGTTTCTAAAGTCGGAAGTCGGATTCCGCTTTATTGTTCCGGTGTCGGAAAGGCAATGGCAGCAGGTATGGAAGAAGCCCAGATTCATTCTTTATGGGATGCCTGCACCCACAAAAAACTGACTCCGCATACCATTACTGATTATGATACCTTTTTAAAAGAGGTAGAAGAAGCCAGAAAAAATGGATATGCCCTTGATAACGAAGAAAATGAACTCGGCGTGCGCTGTATTGCTGTCGGTCTTACTGACTATAAAGGCCGTTCCCGCTATGCGTTTTCTATCTCTGCCCCAGTCACTCGAATGACCGATGAACGGATTCAGGAAATCGTTCCGCTTGTGCTTCAAGTCAAAAAAGAAATTGAATGCAGATAAGCCTTTCCCAACTTCAAGTGTGCAGAGCACTAAGCAGTGGATAAGTCAAAACAAAACTAAAAAATCCCCTCTACAAGAATTTGCTCCTGTAGAAGGGATTTCTTAAATTCTAATTATTCATATCGTACCATTTCTTTTTTCAGCCGTTTCATAATCCGTTTTTCCAGTCTTGAAATATAGGACTGTGAAATTCCAAGCAAATCTGCCACTTCTTTCTGCGTTTTTTCTTTTCCTTCCGGCATATTAATGCCAAACCGCAGACAGATAATGGTCTGTTCCCGTTTGCTTAACTTGCTGATTGCCTTTCCAAGCAGACTGCGCTCTACTTCACTTTCGATTCCACGGTAAATCACATCTTCGTCTGTTCCCAAAATATCGGATAAGAGCAGTTCATTTCCATCCCAGTCTACATTTAACGGCTCGTCGATAGAAACTTCGAGTTTCGTTTTGCTGTTTCTTCTTAAATACATCAAAATTTCATTTTCAATGCATCTGGAAGCATAAGTCGCAAGTTTGATTTTTTTCTCAGATTTAAAGGTATTAATCGCCTTAATCAGTCCAATCGTTCCGATGGAAATCAAATCTTCTGCTCCCACTCCGGTATTGTCAAATTTTTTTGCAATATAAACCACAAGACGCAGATTATGTTCAATCAGACTTGCTTTTGCCTCCTCAAACTCATCGGTCTGCAGTTTCTCTATCATTAAAGATTCTGTCTGTATATCAAGAGGAGCCGGCAGTACATCTGCCCCGCCAATGTAGTGAATTTCTTCTCCTCTTCGCAAAATCATTCCTGAAAAAACAGGGAACTGAACTCTTCTTACAACTGCTGCTTCCATCACAAGCGCCTCCTAACTGTCAAAAACATCTGGATTTATAATCATCTGAAAGGTTTTATTGACCGACATGTCCTGCTTTACAAGCGCTAAAACCGGTTTTTTTACAGCTGCCCGCCGTTCTCCTCTCTCCACAGACATTTCATCTGCAGTTACAGCGAGCATGCTTCCTCTCTTTGTTCCTACACTTAAGAAACAGATAATGTGCGGTTCAAAACAGATGAGACTGTCCGTCAGACTATCCGACGGACTCTTTGTCTGCATCATAAGAGCATCAAACGCTTTTTTCTGCGGTTCACTTAAAAGACCGGTAAATGCCTGATATTCAATCACGCAGACCGGCTTTTTTTTAATGGAATCCCAAAGCCGGTTTCCTGTGTCATACAGACCTTTCACTTTTATTTGTCTTTCTCCTGCCCGAATTTGAATCCGGCAAAGAGTATTCCTTTTTCCATTTAAGTATTTTAAGAGTCTGATACTGATGACAAGCATCCAGTAAGTGGCTGACGATAACGCCAGAAATGTGATGATTCCTTTTGCTGCAATATTGGGAAGTGCCAGAAAGATTCCTCCAGCTAGAGCAGAACATCCATAAAAGCCAAGAAGTTCCATCCAAAACGTATTCTTATTTTTTGCTCCACATCCCACTCCAACCATAAGCGGTGCTAAAATCCCAAAGGAAATCAAACCTCTTATCTTCCATAAAGGAAACGGCAAAAAAAGAATCGCACAGCTTCCAACTGCTCCCAATACCGCTCCTGCAAGTGAACGAAGCGGGTTGGCAGTCCCCAGAATCATACGGTTCACTATCTGCAGGATGAAAAAATCCATTACCAGATTGACTACGAAAAACACATCCATGTAAAATTCGTAGTACACAAAACACCCCCCTAGACCTTATAATGAACATTACTTATCTGGAACTAAGTAATGTTCATTATAAGGCCTAGGGGGGTGTGAATTCTGTCAAAATCACAAGGCTCTTCCCAAAAATTTTTCGCTGAAATTCGACAATTTTCGACATTAAAAGACAGTTTTATGTCACCCTGTTTATGTAAACTATTTGACCCAGAACTTTATGATTTTTCTTTTATTTTCAGGTTTACATAATTTCTATCACAATTTGTTTTATTTTCGACATTTTTGTCGAATTTTGTCAAAAAACTTAACTTTCTCTCTTATCTTGTCGAATTTTCTTTTCTACTTGACACTCTATTTTTTTCCTTTTAAACTTTAATGTAACAAAACGAAAGCGAGGTTTTATGATTATGATACCAATTACAGGACATACAAAGCTTACCTGCCTTCTTGGAAGTCCGGTGGCTCACAGCATCTCTCCTATGATGCATAACACCAGTTTCTCAGCACTCGGTCTTGATTATGTCTATCTTTGTTTTGACGTCAACGAACAGACGCTTGGAGATACCGTCAAAGCTTTAAAAACAATGGACGTCAAGGGATTTAACCTGACCATGCCAAATAAAACAAAGATTCTAGAATATCTTGACGAACTTTCTCCTGCTGCAAAGTGTATCGGAGCCGTCAACACCGTAGAAAATAAAAACGGAAAATTAATCGGACACAATACCGACGGCATCGGTTTTATGCGCTCCGTCAAAGAGCACGGCATTGATGTAACCAAAAAAACAATTACGCTTATGGGAATTGGCGGTGCTGCTACTGCAATCTGCGCTCAGGCTGCACTTGACGATGTGGGAGAAATCCATATCTTCGCCCGCTCAACAAGCCGTTATCTTCCACGTATCCGTGAAGTGATTCAAAAACTTTCTTCACTTAGTTCCTGCAAAATTTCTATTTTTGATAATGACGATAAAGCTGCTTTAAAAGACAGCCTGGAACAAAGCACGCTTTTTGTAAATGCCACTTCTGTCGGAATGGCTCCAAATACAGATACCTGCATCTTAGAGGACGGTTCTCTTTTAAGAAAGGACCTTGCCGTCGCAGATATTATCTACAATCCATGGGAAACCAAACTGCTTAAAATGGCAAAAGATAAAGGCTGTACCGCTTTCAATGGCTATTCCATGCTTTTGTATCAAGGTGCAGAAGCATTTAAAATCTGGACCGGGCAAGAAATGCCTGTTGAATTAGTTAGAGAAACACTCGGAAAATAATAATCATCTCTTCAAAAATGATGTTCTCTTGAAAAATTTTTAATTTTTGAATATCGGTGGCTTTTATTTTTAATTTTCTTCAAAGTAAAAGTCACCGCTTTTTCCGCCTTTTTTCTCTACCAGGTGAATGTCTGTCATCACCATTCGTTTATCAATCGCTTTACACATATCATAAATCGTAAGCAGAGCAACATTGACTCCGGTCAGTGCTTCCATCTCGACACCGGTTTTTCCTTCTACCTTTACCATACATAAGGCTTTAATCGTAAGATTTTCTTCTTCGATTTCAAAATCTATCCTGCATTTACTGATTGGAAGTACATGGCACATCGGAATCAAAGAAGAAGTCTGTTTTACTGCCATAATTCCGGCTACGCGGGCTACCCCAAGCACATCCCCTTTTTTGACCGTATGATGCAGAACTGCATCCATCACTTCACGATTTATCTGAATCTTTCCTTCTGCTAACGCCGTACGGCTTGTCGGATTCTTTGCTGAAACATCCACCATCACTGCATTTCCCTGTTCATCAAAATGTGTAAACTTCGTTTCCATAATTTTTCTTTTCTCCTTTGGTTTAAAAAAGGCGGTCCAGAACTCATCTGAACCGCCTTTATCTTTCGTAGTGTATATCGTATTACTTTCTATTTTTTAAGAAATCCGGAATCTGGATATCTTTTTTCGGCACTGTACTTGTGAAGTTACCTGTATTGCTTCCAAAAGTCGACTGCTGGAAAGATGGCATCTTAAAAGTTGGCTGCTGTGTTTCTACGTGCGCAGTCTGCTGTGCCTCCTGCTGTACCGGTTCTTCTGTCTTTGCAGTTTTTTTATCACGGGATACGCTTGGTTTTCTTGCTGTTTCATCATCAAGACCAGTAGCAATTACTGTGATTCTTACATAATCTGCTTCTTTATCATCATACAGAGCACCAAAGATAATATTTGTATCTTCTCCTGTAAGGTTCTGTACATAGCTTGCTGCATCGTTTGCATCCATAAGAGAGATATCTCCGGATACGTTGATGATAACATGGGATGCACCCTGAATAGTTGTCTCGAGAAGTGGACTGGATACTGCCTGCTGAACAGCTTCCATTGCTTTGTCGTCGCCTTTTCCTTCACCAATACCAATGTGTGCAATTCCTTTATCAATCATAACAGTCTGAACGTCTGCAAAGTCAAGGTTAATCAGAGCTGGAAGATTGATTAAGTCTGTGATTCCCTGAACTGCCTGCTGAAGCACTTCATCCGCTTTCTTTAACGCTTCCGGCATAGTTGTACGACGGTCAACGATTTCAAGCAGACGGTCATTCGGGATTACAATTAAGGTATCCACATTGTCTTTTAATTTTTCAATACCTGTTAGTGCATTTGTCATACGTGTCTTTGCTTCAAAACGGAAAGGCTTTGTAACAACACCAACTGTCAGAATTCCCATTTCTTTTGCAGCACCTGCAACGATTGGAGCAGCACCTGTTCCAGTTCCTCCACCCATACCACAGGTAACGAATACCATATCAGCACCCTGAAGAACCTGTTTGATTTCTTCGATACTTTCTTCTGCTGCTTTTTCACCGATTTCCGGTTTTGCCCCTGCTCCAAGACCTTTTGTCAGTTTTTCGCCAATCTGAACAACGGTTGGTGCTTTACATAATGTCAGTGCCTGTTTATCGGTATTTACTCCAACAAATTCTACACCACTGATTGTTTCTTCCACCATTCTGTTTACTGCATTATTACCAGCTCCACCTACACCAATGACTACGATTTTTGCAGATGATTCAGCCTCGTTTGTCATAATCTCTAACAAAGTACTTCCTCCTTTAGTTTCCCTGTATGGTTTTTACATACACTTTCATTTATTGCATTCCGTATTTCTTCTGAATTTTATGCTTATGCCAAATCCTATTCTCCTCCAAGGTTCGTGCATATAGATATATAATATCTTCTTTTCAAAAATTAATCAACCGCTATTTTGATTTTTTCATAAAAAATTTAAATTTTTACTTTTTTCTTACGGATTCTTTTTGGTTCGACAGCAGATTTTTTTCTATTGATTTTGATTTTCCTCGGTGCTCTCTTGTGTCTCTGACTTCTTAAATACAATGGTCTCTGTCGTAGAATCCACATTCTGCAATTCTAAGACGCCCTGCATTCCATCTAGCTGTGGCAGGATTCCAATCATTTTGCTGATTTTATCTGAAATATTCTTTTCCGTTCCAAGCTTTACTTCAACCTCTGAAAAATACATCGTAAGCGCATCATTTTCAATGACCATCCGGTCCGGATGCTGTTCACTGCTTTCCATCATCTTTGTCACACTTAAAAGCATGCCCAGAACTTCATCTGTCAGTCCGGATAATTTCTGTCCCACCTGCACTTTATTTTGTCCTAATCCTTCAATAAAAGGAATATTCTTTAGTTCCTTTGTGGTACTGACCTGAACAATTCCTTCTTTATCAAAGTACAGATATCCGTCCAGAAACTTTGTATAACCAATTAACTCTTTCTCTCTGACATGAATGGTCAGCTTGTGACTGCTTGTCCGCTCAATCCATATTTTCTGAATAAACTGGTCATCTTTTGTTTTTTCACTCGGATTTAAAAAACGGACCAGAATCGTATTAGAAGCAAGTGGTCCCTGCAGTACCATTTTTTTGATTTCCTTGTCTGTATGGTTTGTATTTCCTTCTACTTTTACACCTGTGACCCGAAAACCGCCGAAAAAAATTCCAATTCCAATCAACAGCACTGCCACAATGCCGCCAAAAATCTTCGTGCGTTTCTTTTTATCCATATTCTATTTATTCCCCTTTATTTTCTTTCCATCACTGCTCCAAGCAAATTTAAATCCCGACAGATATCTTCATATCCACGCTCGATATATTCGATATTTTTTACCGTAGTCACTCCTTTTGCCGCCAGTCCTGCCAGAACCAGTGCCGCACCTCCCCGAAGTTCCTGCGCTTCTACTTCTGCCCCATGCAGTCTCTTTCCATAAATCTCCGCCTTTGCCCCATCAATCCGGATATCTGCTCCCATTTTTTTAAGTTCCCCTGCTACACGAAAACGGTCCTCAAAAATGGTTTCTATCAGACAGCTTTTTCCTTTAATACTCGAAAGCACTGCCATAACCGGTGACTGCAAATCGGTGGGAAATCCTGGATACACTTCTGTTTTTTGACATGAAATCGGAAACTTCACCTCCCGACTGCACAAAGACAGTTTACCACCATTCCATTCATATTGTCCACCCATTTTCTGATAGAGCGATAAGATTGCTTTCATTTCTTCTTTTGGTGCGCCCTCAAGACAAATACTGCCTCTTGTAATCGCTGAAGCACAAAGATAGGTTCCTGCTACAATTCTATCCGGCGGAACTTCATATTCGACTGCATGTAAAGACCTTACGCCCTCGATTTCAATTCTACGGCCTTCTCTCTCTTTTATTTTTGCTCCGCATTTTCTCAAAAACCGGCACAGCCACTGCACTTCCGGTTCACAGGCACAATTTTCCAGTATGGTCGTACCCTTTGCAAGCACAGACGCCAGAATGACATTTTGTGTTGCTCCCACGCTGATTTTCGGAAATACAATTTTTGCTCCTTTCAGTCCGTCTGTTTTTCCTCTCAGACCGTTTTCTTCTTCCCTGAATTCTGCTCCCATTTTTTCAAGAGCTGACAGATGAAGGTCAATGGGACGTTTTCCTATCACACAGCCTCCTGGCCATGGAATACAGACCTCTTTTTTTCTTCCTAAAAGACTTCCCATTAACACAATGGAGGAGCGCATCTTTTCTGCCTCTTTTTTGGGAATTGTAGTGTGCTCTATTTTGGTACAATCCAGATACATGGTATGATTTTTATAAAAAGTTCTTCCACCAAGCCCATTTATAATTTCTTTCATCAGATGCACATCTGTGATATCCGGACAATGATGAAGAATGACTTCCCCTTTACATAAAACAGCGGCCGCCATCATTGGCAATGCCGCATTTTTAGAACCCTGTATTTTTACTTCTCCATTCAGACGATGAAATCCCTCGATACGGATTTGATTCAAATCTGCCTCTTCCTCCCGTCACTCTCTATATCCTATAGTATGCGCCGTTTCTTAAAGTGCTACCTGTCCTCCCGTTTTCCCCTTCGGCTGACCGCAAGTGCCATTCCCATCTCTCCTAATAAAAACACGACGGAAGTTCCTCCATAGCTGACAAAAGGCAGGGTAATTCCAGTATTTGGAATGGTATTTGTCACAACCGCAATATTTAAAATGACCTGTATTGCAATGTGCCCCATAATTCCCCCTGAAATCAATGCGCCTTCTAAATCTCCTGCATGTGTTGCAATCACCATCAGTCTCCAGATTAAAAGTGCAAATAAAAGAATCAACAAAACTGCCCCACACAGACCAGTCTCTTCGCAGATAATCGAAAAAATCATGTCATTTTGCGCCTCTGGAACAAATCCAAGTTTTTGTACACTGCTTCCAAGCCCTCTGCCGAAAATCCCTCCACTTCCGATTGCATAAAGTCCCTGAATGGTTTGAAATCCTTTCTCATAAGCCTCCGGATTTCTCCAGATTTTAAGCCGTTCCAGACGATAACTTGCCATTCCAAGGAAAATGGCGATAAATACGATTCCCGCCACACCGATTCCAATAAACGGAAGATAACGTGGATGTGAAATAAAAATCAAAATGACACCGATTCCCAAAATAATAATCGCCGTACTTAAATTATTTGTCCCGACCAGTCCTACAATCGGTAAAAGCGGAAGCATAATCCCTGCCATCCAAAAGATGCCATCCTTTTTTTTCTGTGATTTTGTGATAAGAAACGTAAGAAATAAAATCACCGCCGCTTTTGCAAATTCAGACGGCTGAAAGGAAAACGGTCCAATCGAAAGCCATCTTTTGGAACCATTATATTCCTGTCCAAACAAGAGTACCGCCAAAGACAGTCCCATTGATATCAGATAAAAAAGAGGGGCCAGCTTCACTGGAAGATGATAATCTATACAGGAAACCAGATACATCGCCATGAGCCCTAAAGATGTGGCAAAGAGTTGTTTCTTAAAATAATAGGCAGGGTCATGAAATTTCACCCTGCCATTATATGCACTTGTGCTATACAAGAAAATCAATCCCCACACGACAAGCAGAAGTACCAGAAACAAAAGTATGCCGTCCATACTCTTTTTTGGTTCTCTTACGGCTTCCATAAGCATTTCCTTTTTTGTTTTTCTCATATTGCACTATATGATTTTATTTTGTTATTTATGAATTGTCTCTGTAACCATGTCGAGTCGAAAAACTCGAGACTTTCTCGATTGAATTAAAGCATTGCACGGACATATTCTTTAAATTTATCTCCACGCTGTTCATAGTTATCAAACTGACCCCAGCTTGCACATGCTGGTGAAAGCAGTACGGCATCTCCGGATTCTGCTTTTTCGGCACAGATTTTTACTGCTTCTTCCAGATTGTCAGCCAGAATGGTATTGAAAAATCCACATTCATGCGCTGTTTTTTCGATTTTTTCTCTTGTCTGACCAATCAATACTAACTGTTTTACTTTTCCGTCAAATGCCTGAATCCATTCTTCATAAGAGGACTGTTTATCATATCCGCCTCCGATTAAGAGAGTCGGACGATTCATTGCCTGGATTCCCTTGATTGCTGCATCCGGATTGGTTCCCTTAGAGTCATTGTAATAAGCAACGTCTTTAATTTCTTCTACAAATTCGATTCTGTGCGGAACAGCGGTAAACCGCATAATCACTTCACGGATGGTTTCCTTTGGAACACCGGCACAGTATGCCATAGCACAGGCTGCCATTACATTTTCATGATTATGACGTCCAAGTAGTTTTAATTCATCGGTTCTTGCAAATACAAATTCTTCTGTCTTTGATTTCCATACGATGTTTTCTCCATCGAGGAAGATTCCTTCTTCAAGTTTCTGAACGCTGGAGAAAAAGACTACGGTTGCCGGACATTTTGGTGCAAATTTACGAAGTTCTTCATCTTCATAATTTAAAACACAGAAATCGTCTTTTGTCTGATTGGAAGCAATCAGTTCTTTTACACGAATGTATTCTTCCATCGTATGATGACGATTTAAATGGTCCTCTGTAATATTTAAAATTGCAGATACCTTTGGATGAAAGCTATGTATTGTTTCTAACTGAAAACTGCTGATTTCTGCTACGGTATAGCTTTCTTCTTTCATGGAAGAAGCTGCTCCTGTATAAGCATTTCCAATATTTCCAACCACAAATACAGAATCTGCATAAGCTTTCATGATTTCTCCAAGTAGTGCGGTTGTTGTTGTCTTTCCGTTTGTTCCGGTAATGGCAAGGACGGTTCCTGCTCCCATGCAGTATGCAAGTTCTACTTCTCCCCAGATTGGAAGTCCTGCTGATTTTAAACGTTCTACCGGTTCAATATCGAGCGGAACACCCGGACTCATCACAACCAGATTCAGACTGTCAATTAATTCCTGTTTTAATTCACCAAGCACAATCTCACATTTGCTTTCTTTCGGAAGTTTTGCTCTGATTTCTTCTTTCTTTAATGATTCATTTCCATCATATAATACAACGTCTGCCTGTACCGTTTCTAACAGCTTTACAGCCCCGATTCCACTGATTCCAGAACCGAAGACTAATACTTTTTTTCCCTGTAATTCTGTCTTTTTCATGATTTTCTTCCTTTCTTTTTACACACCTAAGAGCGCAATCATACACAAAATTGCTGTGATAATCGAGAATACTGCAACGACTCTGGTTTCTGACCATCCGCACAGTTCAAAGTGATGGTGAATTGGTGCCATTTTAAAGATTCGTTTTCCACCGGAAATTTTAAAGTAGCCAACCTGCAAAATAACGGATACTACTTCTAATAAATAAATAAAACCAATAATCAAAATAAATAACGGCATCTGTAACATATAAGCAGTACCTGCCACAAAGCCTCCAAGTGCCAGAGAACCGGTATCTCCCATGAAGATTTTTGCCGGATAGACATTAAATAACAAAAATCCCATTAAAGCTCCCACTACCGCACAGGTAATCGGCTCAATTCCGCTCTTTGTTGCAATTGCAATGACAGAGAAGAATGTTGCCACCATAATCGTAACAGAAGAAGCAAGTCCATCCAGACCATCGGTAAAGTTTACTCCGTTTACGGTACCGATTACAACAAAGAATAACAGTGGAACGGTTAAAATTCCTACGTTTAATTCATAACCGGGCATAAATGGAATTTTTAAAGTCATCGAAACATCGGTAAATTTCATAATATAAAATGCGAAAATTGCAGTTACAACAATCTGGCATGCCATTTTCTGACCTGGCATCAGACCGTCTGAACGACGCAGTACGACTTTTAAATAGTCATCTAAAAATCCAATGATTCCAAATCCCAGTGTTAAGAATAAAACTGGAATAATCTTTGGATAATCTTTTACATAAAACAAAGATGTGATAACTGTTGATAAGAGAAAAATCACGCCTCCCATTGTCGGAGTTCCTGCTTTTTTCAGATGAGACTGTACCCCATCTACACGTTCTGTCTGTCCCATTTTCAGTTTCCGTAAATATGGAATCACAACAGGACCTAAAATTACACTGATTGCAAATGCAATCAAGACTGGCCAAACCATTTTATACTCTGCCATAATACACCTCTTCTTTGTATTTTTTTGCCGAAAGTCTATTTTTCATAAACGTCCGGCAAGTCTTTTCATGTACTCTCGAAATCTTTTTATACAAGAGTATTTGAGATCCCGAGAATACATCCTATAGTATAATGCCTTTTGCTTTTTTTATCAACCTTCAATCCCAAGATACGGAAGAATATTCTCATAGATGTCCCGAATCACCGGTGCTGCAATTGTTCCTCCATAATAAATGCCTGTCGGGTCATGAATAAGACAAATTCCTAAAATCTCTGGTTCATCTGCCGGTGTAAATCCAAGAAATGACGAAATATAACGATTAGCACTTCTTGGAAGAGTCTGCGACGTTGCCGTCTTTCCACCAATCGTACGACCCTCAATAAATGCATTTTTTCCAGAACCTTCTGACACGACTTTTTCCAGAATTTCCCTGACTTCTTTTGAGACTTCTTCTGTCACAATATGATGTTCAACCGGATACTCAAACCATTTTACCTCTTTTCCTGTCTCATCCGTCGCATAGACTCCAAAATGAGGCGTAATTCTCTTTCCGCCGTTTATAATCGAACTGACCGTCGTCGCAAGCTGAATCGGCGTAATCTGAAACGACTGACCAAATGAAATCGTTGCCAGTTCCACCTGCCCGATATTTGCTTCTTTATGCATAATCGTTCCGGCTTCGCCTGGAATATCAATCCCAGTCTTTTTTAACAGCCCAAATTGTTTGAAATAATCATAATACCGTTCTACTCCAAGCCGAAGCCCCACTTCGATAAAAACTGGATTGCAGGAGTTCATTGCACCCTGCACAAAATCTTCTGCCCCATGTCCGGTTCTTTTATGACAGTGGATTCTTCTATCCTCCACCACCTTAAATCCAGGACAGGAAAAACGGTCATTTGGTGTCACCACACCTTCTGATAAACCGGCTGCCATCGTGATAATCTTAAATGTCGAACCAGGTTCATAGGTATCATTGACCGTTAAGTTTCTCCACATTTGATTCAGGGCATCCTGTTTTTCCTTTTGAGTTAAGTTTTCCTCTGCTTCTCCTAATGTAAAGGGCTCGTTTAAATTAAATTCCGGTACATTGACATCCGCATAGATTTCTCCATTTTGCGGATTTAAAAATAAAATCGAAACGGCATCTGCCTCTTTTTCTTCCATTACTTTTTCTGCCGCCTGCTGGGCATACATCTGAATATTTTTATCCAGACTGACATGCAAATCATATCCGGCAATTGGCTCTATCCGACTCTCTCCCAGTTTTTCCAATTCCACTCCCCTTGCGTCTGTTATGGTAAGAATTTTTCCATCCGTTCCTTTTAAAACTTCATCATACTGCACCTCAAGTCCAATGATTCCCTGATTATCTGCACCTGTAAATCCAAGCACTTTTGATGCCAGTTCCTGATACGGATAATACCGCTTAAAATCCTCGTCTACTTTTACGCCGTCTAAACCATACTCTCGAATCCGGTCCCCTGTCTCTTTTTCCACATTTGTCTTAATTCTTTCGATTGAAGAACGTTTTTCCACACGCTTTCTCGCCGTTTCTTCTGAGATTCCAAGTTCTTTTTGTAACATTGCAATTACTTTTTCCGGTTCTTTTATCTGGCTATGTATCACAGAAATCGTGCAGACTGCCTTATTATCGGCTAAAATCTCTCCTTTTGCATCAATAATCTTTCCTCTTGCCGCTTTGATATCACGTTCTCTTTCATGAAGCGCCTGTGCTTTTTTCGCATAATAATCCGATCCAATGACCATAAGATAAACCATCCGTACAATCAGACCGGTCAGCAAAAAAAGACATCCAAAGAATACAATTACGGTTTTCTTTTTGTGATAGACTCTGTTTTTGTTCATCTGTCTAAACCTGTTTTTTTTATATATATGACAGACAACAAAAAGGAATCCCATCTTGCAGGATTCCTTTTTTGCTTAAATATTATAATTATTCTCTCCCATCTTCTTCGTAAGTACTTTCGTCCTGATTTGAGGTATTTTCTTCATTCGAAGTGTCTCTTGAAATATCCTCTTCGTTAAACGTATCTTCAGAAGTATTTTCCTCATAGCCGACGTCCTCACTTGCTACGCCGTCACTTTCTTCATCATTGTATTCTTCTGTTGAACCACTTTCGTCCTGTACCACTTCGATATCCTGGGCATTATCGGTTCCGGTTTCAGAGCCTTCTGTCTGTACAACCGGCTCATTTACCTCCACTTCGGAATCATCGAGTCTTAACACACCTTTGAAACCATCCCATAATTTTGTGATTTCTTCCGTTTCCTCATCTGGATAAATATTCATATAAGGAAGCACCTCGGCTAAAATTGCCTGTGCAATATACTGTGCATAAGAACTGTCCGCCTGTTCTTCTACATTTGGACGGTCTACTACAACGTAAATCACAACCTGCGGGATATCAAGAGGTGCAAATCCAATAAATGAAACCAGATAATCTTTTTCTTCTGTACTTAAAATCTCCGCAGTTCCGGTTTTACCACCCATACTGTAACCCTGAACTTTTGACTTTCCACTGGTTCCGTATTTGACACTCATTCCCATATATTCACGAACTTTTTCAGAAACATCAGAAGAGATTACCTGTTTTAAGACATTTCCTTCATTAGTTTTCAATACAGACCTATTTTCCTGTGATTTGATTTCTTTTACAACGTGCGGCTGATAATAAGTTCCACCATTGACAACCGCTGACATCGCTGAAATTTCCTGAATCATGGTACTTGTAAATCCCTGTCCAAATGTTGTAGATGCCAGTTCCATATCTTTCATCTGATTAAGGGAATAAATGGCTCCTGAACTTTCATTTGGCAGGTCAATTCCTGTTCGACTTCCAAAGTTAAACCGTGACTGATAGTCTATTAACAAAGCCGCTCCCATCTTTCGTCCGATTGCCATCATACCATCATTACAGGAATTTTGGATCACTTCTCCAAGTGTTTCAGTCCCATGCGCCTCCGGGTAAATCGCACAACGAACATAATCATTTCCAATCTGCTCTCCACCATCACAGACAAAGACATCATTATCACTGACTGCCCCAGATTCTAACGCCGCCGCAACAATAATCGGTTTGATAACGGAACCTAATTCATAGTTTGAGGAGACACAGAAATTTCTCCATAAATTGTCTAATCCCGTACTGACTTCCGCATCAGATAAATCTGTCCGGTCTGCATAAGTCGCTCTCGGGTCATTTAAATCAAAGGTATTCTTTCCTGCCATTGCCAAAATTTCACCATTATTCGGATTTTCCACAATGACTCCGATATTTTCTGCTCCGTCTCCTTCATAAGCATTGTTTCTTAATTTTTCATTAAAGGCTGAAATATATTTTTCCACAATACTTTGAATATTGACATCAATCGTTGAAACCACGGTCTTTCCCTCTACTGCATCTACAATATTCTGGTCCATGATATCATCACTGTTTAAATAGCCGTATTTTTTTCCGTCTGTACCATTTAGAGTCGTATTATAATAGCCTTCAATTCCAAGACTTGCCGTATTATTTGCAAACGTAAATCCTAAGACCGTACTTGCCAGTGCATGAAATGGATACTCTCTCTGATAATGCTCTTCAAACCAGACTCCTTTGACTCTGCTTCTGCGTTTGTACTCACTCTTTTTCAAGGTATCTTTATTATCCTCTGTAATTTCATTCATCTCAAGGAAATTTTTTCTTTCATCCATAGATACTGTTTTTAAGATCTGATACTGTGAGCTTGCTGTTGATTCATCATCTAATTTCGCTTCCACAGCACTGCTGTCAATTCCAAGATATTCCGACAATGCCTCCACCGTTGGCTTGCGATACTTTTTATCTGAGTTTACCAGACTGCAGTCTAAGATTACATTATAGACTTTCACACTAGTCGCAAGGATATTGCCATTTCGATCCAGAATATCGCCCCTCTTAAATGGAACTGTCGTACTCTCGTACTGTTGTTGAGCCTGGGTCAATACCTGCCTTGTATATCTGTCACCGCTCTTCATACTAATATAGGTAATCCGAAATATTAACGCAACTAAAGCCAGCAGAATTACGAACAGTAATCCCACCAGCTTCTTTCTCATTTTTTTTGTAAGTCTTTTTGTCACTTTTTTTTGTTGTCTTTTCAAACTGCCACCTGCTCTGCCTTCGCTCTTACTCTTCCGGTACTTCCTGATACTGCCTTACATAGCCATCACCGTCCGGCGTATAATATTTAATCTGGTCCTCGGTCGCATACTTCATACCAAATTCATTCAATGCTTTTTTCCGTATCGTTTCCAAGTCTACACTTGAAAGCACTTCGCTATAGTACGCATCATTATCCGCCTTTAACTCACTATATTCTAATTTCTGAGAGGTCAGCCGGTTTTTCTGAATTGCCATCTCCGCTTTCAATTGAAGATAGTGTGTACTTGCCATTGTTACCATAATGCAACCTGCAAGTACACTGTATACAAATTTACGATTCAGCTTCGGCTTATATTTTTTCTGATTCCTGACTGACACTTTCTTCTTATTCTTCTTTTGTTGGCTCTCATTTTCGCGGCGTGCAGTATTTCCATCTATCTTATATCTGCTCATGATGCCACCTTATTATCTACTTTTTATTCCTGCCTGATACGTTCAAACACCCTCAATTTTGCACTCTTAGAACGGGTGTTTTCCTCTAATTCTTCCTCGGACGGAAGAATCGGTTTTCTGGTAATTACCTTTCCTTTTGGTTTCTTTCCACATACACATACTGGAAAGTCGGATGGACAGGTACAGGGATTCTCGTTCCTTCTGAAAATTGTCTTTACAATACGGTCCTCTAACGAATGGAATGTAATAATACAGATACGTCCCTCATCATTCAGCAGTTCTATCATATCATCTAATGAGTTCTTTAAGACTTCGAGTTCCTGATTCAGTTCAATCCGGATTGCCTGAAATGTTTTCTTTGCCGGATGTCCTCCCGTTGCACGAATTTTCATCGGAATCGACTGTTTGATAATCTCTGTCAATTCTCCTGTCGTTTCAATTGGTTTTATAGTTCTCGCTGCACATATATGTTTTGCTATATTCTTAGCAAATTTATCTTCACCATAATCTCTGATTACACGGAATAATTCCTGTTCACTGTATTCATTGACAATATCTCTTGCGGTCCGGCTTCCTCTCTGGTCCATACGCATATCAAGAGGCACATCTTCCCGATAAGTAAATCCTCTTTCTGCGTTATCTAACTGATAAGAAGAAACTCCCAAATCAAGTATGATACCATCTACAGAAAAAATTCCTCTCTGGTTTAATTCTCTTTTCATGTTGCAATAATTGCTGCGTATAATTGTCACACGATCCTGAAATTCTTCTAACCGCCTGCTCGCAGCTTCTATTGCAGCCTCATCCTGATCTATACCGATTAAGCTCCCCTTGGTAGACAACTGACGACATACCTCGTAGGAATGTCCAGCTCCTCCCAACGTTCCGTCCACATAAATTCCATCTGGTTTAATGTTCAAATTCTCAATTGTTTCGTTTAACAAGACGGATTTGTGTTTAAATTCCATTCTCCTGACCCTCCTGTCATTCATTTGCAATTCGGGCGAGGTTTTCAGACGGTATTCTTGTAAATTTAGACCCGCAAACTCCCGCATCCTTGCCGGTGCGAGAATTCTCCCCTGCTTGTCCGGTTCACTTTCTGCCTGCTCTGAAACGAAGAAACGTGAGAAGATTCTTGCATTTTATCAAAAAGTGGTAACTTACTCTGTTTTTTTCTGGTGAAAAAATACTGTTCTTTCTTTTGTATCTCATAATGGAAATCAATCGAACTTCTGCCATAAGTCCGCTATTACCGCCATTTTCACCACATCTTACCACTTACAAAGCCATTCTATACTACCACTGTAAAAAAAGCAAGGGGAACATATATTCCCCTTATATTTGAATTTTCTCGAAAAATGCCGCAATATCAAAAGATTTGCGGCATTTTAGTTCTTCTCCCCGTCCAATTTTCGAACAGCTGTTTTATTCTTTTGTATTTAAATATTCTTCAATCAGTTTATCTAATTTTACACTGATTTTCAGAATCTTATCCGCACCCTGTTTCTCGGTTATAATCTTGTTTAAGCATTTTCTTGTGTCCTCAATTTGTATCTTTAAAGTTTCTTTTGTCATAATGACACTCCCTGTTCTTTCTTCTTTTACAAATAATCACTGAAAGTGAAACAATAACCAGTACTGCTGAAAGCAGCTGGGAAACCGGTACATGGATTCCCGACAAAAGCAGCTGGTCTGTACGCAGACTCTCTATCCAGAAACGACCACTTCCATATCCCGCAAGATAACAGAAGAAAAGTTCGCCCTCGAATTTTTTTCGCTTCCGAAACCAGAATAGAAACAGAAGAACCATAAGATTCCAAAGTCCTTCATATAGAAAAGTCGGATGTACCTGAATATAGTCCACTCCACTGATCGTTACTACATGGTTCCACATAGCGGAAGTAATTTCATTTTCGCGCACTGCGGATACCGGAAGCTGCATTGCCAGAAGATTATTGGTATATTCTCCAAATGCTTCACGGTTAAAGAAATTCCCCCACCGTCCGATAATCTGTCCTGCTGCCAGTCCCATACATACAGTATCTGCAATTTGTAAGAATTTCATTTTTTTTATTTTAGAATAAATAAAAACCGTAATAACTCCGACTATAATTCCTCCATAAATTGCAAGACCGCCATTTCTGATATTTAAAATTTCGCCCAGATTATCCTTATAATTATCCCATGAAAAAATGACATAGTATATTCTTGCTCCAAGAACTGAAGTAAGCATGGTAAGCATCAGTAAATCCAAATAGGTATCCTGATTTTGTCCGGTACGTTTTGCCTCATGCAGAGCAATGGAAATTCCCACAATCATTGCGATTGCAATTGTAATTCCATAATATGCAATATCAAATCCAAAGACTGATATCGTTTTTCCTACATTCGGCAGATAAATACCCAAATGTGGGAAACGAATGGACATATCCATATCATTTTTCCTCCTTATACATTAAAGCGGAATAAGATTACGTCGCCATCCTGTACCACATACTCTTTTCCTTCCATGCGCACAAGTCCTTTTTCTCTTGCGCCCGCATAAGAACCACAATCCAGTAAATCCTGATAATTTACAACTTCTGCTTTAATAAATCCTCGTTCAAAATCGGTATGTATTTTTCCGGCAGCCTGTGGAGCTTTTGTTCCCACTTTAATGGTCCATGCTCTTGTTTCATCTTCTCCTGAAGTTAAAAAGCTTAACAGACCAAGCAGACGATAACTTGCTACAATCAGTTTTTCCAATCCGGATTTTTCAATTCCCAAATCCTCTAAAAATTCTTTTTTCTCATCATCATCTAATTCTGCGATTTCCTGCTCAATCTGTGCACAAAGTGCAAACACTTCGCTGCCTGTCTCTTTTGCATATTCTCTTACTTTCTGTACATGTGGATTAGAAACGGCATCATCTGCCAAATCTTCTTCTGAAACATTTGCTGCATAGATGACCGGCTTTCCTGTCAGCAGGTTGTATCCTTTTAACAGTACCTCTTCGTCTTCATTTTCCGGTTCAAATACAGATGCCGGTTTTCCTTCTTCCAGAGTTTCTTTTAATCTCTTTAATAATTCCAGTTCTTTTGCTGCTTCTTTATCCATACGTGCAGTTTTTGTTGTCTTTGCAATTCTTCTGTCAAGAATCTCAATATCTGAGAAAATCAGCTCCAGATTAATGGTTTCAATATCACGAAGCGGGTCAATACTTCCGTCTACATGTACAACATTTTCGTCTTCAAAACAACGTACTACATGAACGATTGCATCAACTTCTCTGATATTTGCAAGAAACTGGTTTCCAAGCCCCTCTCCTTTTGAAGCACCCTTAACCAGACCTGCAATATCAACGAATTCAATGACTGCCGGTGTTACTTTCTTGGAATGATAAAAATCTCCAAGCAATTTCAGACGTTCATCTGGTACCGTTACAATTCCCACATTCGGGTCAATTGTACAAAACGGGTAGTTCGCAGACTCTGCGCCTGCCTTCGTTAAAGAATTAAAAAGGGTACTTTTACCAACATTTGGCAATCCCACAATTCCTAATTTCATTTCTTGTATCTCCTCCTTAGATATCCTTTTATTTTATCTATTTTATCCTCTGTAACAACAGGAACATCCTTGATTCTTTTTTAAGAGTCCTAAGATTCATTTTATACTATAGCATAATGAGTCTTAAAAGTAAATTATTAGATTGCAAGAAGTCTCACTTAAACGCTCTCAACCAATTCCGTATGAGAGTACTGGCAAAATATTTTCATATACAG
>JAIIAN010000251.1 GCA_022717655.1 Bacillota bacterium
GCTTCGGAGTTTCCGCTAAGTTCGCTGCAGCATCCCTGCTGCAGGTTTCACGGATTTTTCTAGCCTTTCGAGCTAGCGTCTATTGTCGCTGCCAGAATCCTTCGAGCTTTAATCGGCACCAAGATCCGCACATACCGTTCTGTGTTGCCTTTTGGGCTTCTCCATCAGTCCTCACGGAGCGACAGAAACCTCACTGCCGCAGTATCCCGCAGGCAGCCTAGTCACAGCTTCCGGTATTCTCGGAGGGATTGACAATCCTTTAGTGCACCGAGTTATACGATATATTTGTCAAAACAGTTTTCAAAGAGCGTGTCGGTGTTCAACCGATGAATAAAGTATAGCATATCTACGTGAGTTAATCGTGGAAAAAAAGTTGAGTGTTGCCTTTTTGACATTGGCAGAAGAGAAACTGGTTAAAGATATTCGTAGCAATAAAAACAGCGTTGATTTTTTTGGTAGACAATAGATATCAGGAGGAGGGCTCTGTGATATTGAAAAATAGTAGGCAATGCCTTATAATATATTATAGAATAGATGATAAGGAGATGATTTTTGTGAGCATACGTGAGCTTAGAGAATGCACTGGACTGAGTCAGAATAAATTTGCAGCAATGTTTGGTATTCCTGCTGCAACAGTAAAGGATTGGGAGCATGGTAGACGCAATCCTCCGAGTTATGTGGTGGATATGATAAAAACGATTTTAGAATATAAGGGAATTATCATTGACAGTAATTATGTTGATGAGTGTGAAAAAAGAAGAAAAAGTGTTGAACGTGCATTGGCTGTAGTTCTTACTGCTACAGAAGGGCCTGATGAAGAGTTTATGAATGCGCTTGAGTTATATATTAATGGTAAGCTGACTCTTAGCGAAATCGAAAACAAGGTTAATCGTCTTGAGTACATAGGAGCGTAAGGTATATGGATTACTCGTATTATAACTGACGCTATATTGGGAATTAAGAATGCTCATGAATCTGTAAAAAGTAATTCTGAGAATAAAGAGAGCTATAGAATTGCAAAGTCGGATTATGATGCATTCAAAGCAAAGTATTCTGGTAAAAAGTAGGCAATGTATTGTGCCACGTGCGCAGAAGCTTTTGCCTATATATTATAGTTCCTAGTGAAAATTGTATAAGTATGGACAAAATCAACAAAGGCTGACGCTTCGCATTTACGCAAGGCGTCAGCCTTTTTGCTGTTCGTTGAGGGTTAGTGGTTGAGCATGAAGGGCGAAGCTGAATTTTGCTTTAGGCTTGCTTTGGCTTGCGGTTACGCTTGAGCTTTCTGAGCTTAAGATAGCCGTTGTAGGGATCCTGCTCGAGCTTGGGATTGTGCCTGATGCGGATTTTTTTGAGCAGCGATTTGACGATTTTAAGGTCAACTCGAGGAGTTTTTCCTCTTTCGATAGCAGTAGTTATCCTGATAGAGCAATGCTCTTTATCGGCGCTTTTATGTTCAACGCTGGTATAAGGATAAGGAATATAGCCTTCCGCATCTAGAATGTACTTAGCGAGCCAATAGATTTCTTCTTCTATCCTGCTGCTGAGACTGACTAGAAAGGTGTCGGAGTAGAGCTCTAAAAAGTCATTTAGGGACATTGCAGAGTGCTGCGCAAGGCAGTCGTTCAGCTCCTTGTCATTATGGATGATGCGTAAGTCTAGGTCAGGGACACTTGCTATAAGACCATAGGGGGTTCGTTTTATAATAACGTCATAGGTTAGGTTCATGGGATACTCCTTGAAAAATTTATTATCTATGTAAAGCGAAAGCTGAGGCCTCTAAGGATTTCGCGTGTTGTTTGCTTAAAAATGCTATGAATGCAGCATATAATGATAGGTGTACATGTGATTTGTTGAAAGGGTGAGAAAAATGCAGAAAAAGCATGCTTTTGAAGTAATTCCGAGGGCATTGGTTAAAACGGTGAGGTTTCCTGAGGGACAGGCTTATGAAAATGTGCAGGATGCTGTGTTTGGTACAGCGTATGCACTCGCCATGAGGCTTAAAGAGAGACGCCTTGAATGCTACAGCGTAGATTTGCTGGTGAACTACCATGATGTGTTTAGCGATGGCAAGCAAAGCTATTATGACGCAATTGAGCTGTTCGTGGGCGTGAATAATGCGATGGAAATTGTTAAGCTGGTTATGGTAATGTATGAAAATCATATCAGCAGGGAGGCTTTAATTGATGGTATTTCAATCGCACTGAGAGAATTGAAGAGGAAGGCGAGAATTGACTCTTAGAACGGAAAAATGTTGGCAAAGCGAATAACTTTTTGTTAACCTTTTGGGTGCTATAATATCCTCAATGAGTAAAAATTGAGTAGAAGTTGAGTAGAATTTAAGTAGAAATTGAGTAGTTTTAATACATTTGGAGGTTTAATATGACTAAAACGATTTCTTTTAATATCCAAAAGGGCGGCGTTGCCAAGACTACATCTGCGGTTATTACTGCAGAAATTTTGCAGCAGCGTGGTTATGATGTACTGCTGGTTGATTTTGATCCGCAGCGCAACCTGACGCATGGGCTTGCAGTAGATAAGCCTAAGTGCCCTGTTGCCGATGTGCTTAACGGCAAAACTAATATTAAGGATGCCATCTTGAGAACTGAAGCTGGTTTGGGACTGTTGCCTGCTGACAGATCCCTGTTTGCGCTGCAGGCTGCTTTGGAAAGCAATGCGCTGGCAAAGGTGCTGGCGCCGGTCAGCGGGTATTTTGATTATGTGATTATTGATACGGCACCAGCATTGTCGTCGCTGTCTGTTAATGCGCTGGTAGCTAGTGACTTGGTTGTTATTCCGGCGGTTCTGGGCGATTTTTGTGATTTGGCTATCAGGGATGTCCTTAATACCATTGATACTGTTAGACAGCAAAATAAAAAATTGGCAGTCGCCGGTATCTTGATTACTATGAGCAAGAAAAGATATGTGCTGGACAGACTGGTTGCAGAACAGTATCAAAGGCTTGCAGATAGTAAGCATATCAGGCTGTTTACATCTAAAATCAGGCAGTGCCAAAAGGTGAAGGAAGCGCAGATGCTGAAGATCAGTTTGCTGGAATATGCACCGCGGTGTAACGCTGCTCTTGACTATCGTAATTTTGTGAATGAATTATTAGAGCTTTAGTAATAGCAGGTCAGCAGCTGATAGCGTGTTGGAGGAGATTTTATGGGGGACTTTGTAAGCAGTTTAAAAAAGGCAGAGAAGAAAACTTCGGCTAAAGACAAGGTTACAGGCTTCTTCCTGAACAGAAAGGATGAATGCTTACAAAAGGAAAGTAGCAGAAGAATTACAGTTTCTGCTCCGGATGCTTTGTTTAAAAGAATCGAGGCAGCCGCCAAAGAAAGAGGACTTTCGAAGAATGCTTTTATCCTGAGCTTGGTGCATAAGGAACTGGATGAGTAGCTTTTACTTAGAAGATGAGTAAAAGCTACTCATTTTTTTGTAATTGCTGGTTCATTTATTCTAATTTAAGCTCTTCATAAATCCTTCTACGGCAAAAGCTGCCAGCCGTTGAGTAGCAGGCAGCTTTTTGGCGTATTATTTCTTCTTTTACAGTCTGTGCATATATAGTGTCTTCGTCCTCTTCATTCAGTTCTTTTCCTATGATGTTGAGAATGGTGTCGTGAATCTGGTTGTTTCGTATATATATTAGTGTATTGTTATAGCAAGCCCTATACATATAGTGTGTTAGCTCTTGTATGGTTTGAAAAGTGTTCCCTTTTTCCCAAATGGATATAAATACGTCTTGCACAAGGTCT
>JAIIAN010000252.1 GCA_022717655.1 Bacillota bacterium
CTTGATGTAAGAAATTCACTTTCATTAAGTGTTTATGAATGGGCTAAACAACACAAACCAAAAGTGGTTGTAATCGAGAATGTACCGCAATTTCTTGAATCAGAATATTGGCAAATTCTTCACAGTAAGTTCACATCAGATGGTTATAGATGTGTGACTTGGATTCTCAATGCACATGATTATGGCGTTGCTCAAATACGCAGGAGAAGTTTTACCATATTCTCATTAGTAAAATTGCCTGAACTGCCAACGCCAACTTTAATCAAGCAATCTGTTCGGGATGCTTTCGAAGGTTTGAGTGATATACCTGATGGTAAAAATTATCATGTTTCGCCGAAACCTACAGAACTAGCTCTTTCTCGAATGAGAATAATACCGCCTGCCGGGGATAAAAGAGACGTTATGACTCTTGCACCAGAACTTTGCCCTCCTAGTTGGCTGAAAATGGGAAATCAGGCTGTTGATGTTTGGGGAAGAATGGACTGGAATAAGCCAGCTAATACTATAAGGTGTTCCTTTCAATCTGCTTCAAAAGGACGCTATCTTCACCCTACGCAAAATCGGGTTATCTCAATTAGAGAGGGGGCTCGGCTACAAGGTATACCTGATAATTGGCACTTTTGCGGAGACAGGACATCCATTGCAAGGCAGATCGGCAATGGAGTCCCAGTTCCTTTAGCTGAAGCTGTTGCGAGGTCTATTTATAGAGCTCTCGAAACAAGCGAGGAAGAGGTTAACTAAGATCCTCTTCCAATTCCTTTTCCTCTTTTTCAAGCGCCTGAATTCCTGCTTCATGTGCTTGCTTTGCTGAGGTTACTAATGTAAGCAAATCGAGCACTAAGATATTATCCTTAGGGCCGATTTGCTTTATTTCATGCAGAAGATCTAATTTCCCATCCGCTTTGGTATCAGCAGGCGGTATTTTTCCGATAAGATATCCTGATATCTGAACGGTCCGCCCCCCCATTTTATTTGCCAAATGTTGTTCGGCTTTTCTCATATAACGCTTAAGCTGGTGAAAATGATCATGCTCCATTTCAATGCCTGGGGACTTTAATTCGACAATGACAACATGCTCGCAAGTGGAACTATTAGTGGCAACATAAACTAAATCTGGCCGAGTTGCGTCTTGATCATTTTCTACTTGATCATCTATTTGTAGGGTTCTATTCAATTCACGACAAACATCACCCATAGGTCTGTCGCTTGTTAAAAAGTTAGAATATGTGGCATTTACTAACCAAGGGTTCTCTTTTAGTAAGGAATGCAATTCTTTTTCGAATCCTTTTCCTTTCCTAATTGTATTGCCATCCTCATGCAATTTTTGTAAAGCACCTATTGCTCTATTACGTCCTCGGTATAGTTTCAGTAGATCACCTCGCTCCATGCGAGTGAGTTCCGCCATAGAATGTGCGAGAACTTGAACGCTTTTCGGATCTGTTTCTAGTTCAATTAATTTAGTAAGTACTTCTCCAGCATTTACAGCCTGAAGTACTATCGGCGCCATATTAATATATGCCTCACTTTTTATACCATGCTCTTTGCCAATGATCTTTAATATTTCTGTAGCAGCTTTCTTTGATTTTTGGTTAACATTTTGTATTGGTGTAAGCATAGACTGACTAAATGCATCTTCTGTAATAGCCTGCGAAATATATTCATCCCTAAATTTGTAATGTTCAGCTAAAGCTGTTTTCATTAACTCTGTTACACGTTTGAACAAAGCGATCACAACTGGGTTATCATTGTTCAACCCTTCGCGACTTGTTACAATAAAATCATTATCGAATTCGTCTATTGCATCCGCAATTACAATACATTCCATATAATCTTGTGCGTGAAAGTTGTGAACCCCAGAATGAAGTTCAAGTAGGCTAGGTCCATGGGTCAAGCGACCATGAGCGTAAATTCTCGCTCCTCGTCTTTCGGCTGGAAGGCTTGTTCTTTTTTTAGCTTGCTTATCTGAATCTGAAGGTCTCGCTCTAAAACGAATAATATATTGAAATTCAAACTTACTATCTGGATCATTTGGATCAACAAGTATTGTATCAGAAGCTAAATTATCAATTGTTGCATCACGAGGATATGTAAATTCCCATTCAATATCTTGTTCCGTTACTTCCTCACCATTTATCATTATCTTAAATGATTTATCTAGTGCGCCAAATGTGCGTGACAGTGTATTATTAATAGCCTCAGCACTGGATTTCATTGAATCACATCGCAGTTGGCTCAATACTATTTCAGTATAATGCTCATTTAAGGGCAAACCTTCTTTATATATCGCTTCAAATTTTGATTCGGTAATATCATTATTGTTCTTTATTAGTCCGTAGTCCATTTCAAAAGTTGTTGAATAACTTTCGCCGTCACGCTTACTCGTAATTTTAATATGCTCTGCGGCACCGAATCCTGCTAATTTTCCCACCCCCTTCCTTCCCATTACCTTTCGCCTATTAGACTCAGTAAATATACGAGTCGGGCGTCCCTCTTCATCTTCCCTTCTATTTCGAGTTACGGCAAGAAAGTAGTCTTGAATCTGCCTTGCCGACATACCATGACCATCATCCCTTATTATTATAGTAATATCACTGGGAAGTGGATCATAGATTGCTGAAATATCCTTTCGCTTCTTTTGCTCTTTTTCGTTGCGCGCATTTTCTCTAACAATTTTTTTGGCTGCTTCAATACTTGCAAAATCCATTGTTATGTTAACATTGTCTGCATCGGCATCGTATGCATTCGCGACAAACTCTGCAAGGCATTTAGCTACAGATGAGTACATATTATGGCCCATCGTTTCAAGCATGCCTGAATGAATACTCATGTGAAAGGTTGAGGGCCGCTCGCTTTGAATTAACAGTGCGTTTTCCATTGTTACCTCTTGCTGTGTAGTCATCGAGAAAACTCTCGATATAATTGTTAGTCATCACTCTGCAAAAGTATCTATCCCTATATACAACAGGACAAGTGTCCTTTTACCACCCTTTTATATACCAACAAAAAAAGATAATCGATAGTTATACTATGAAAAGTAACATAACAACTGTTTAATCAAACCAGTGGGATCACCTGACGTCACCAGCACCACTACCCCTTGGTACTGGCGTTGTTGCACTCCGTAGGATGTATCGTGGATTACTGATAGCGTATGACTTATAAGTGACTCTTTAAATTTGTATTTAGTCGGATTATCAATTAAGGACCTTTACCTGAGTCAGGCATCTTTTACGATGCTTGGCGATACGGGCAACCTCAACAGTACTACCAGCTATGCCAAACATTTCTGAATACACCGCAGCAGCTCTACGCCACAGCCCCTTTTCCTCAAGTGCCTTCGCTTTCTGCTCAGCAGCCTGCATCCTGACTGGATCACTTTTTTCCACCATGCATGGGAGGATAACGTCTGGAATATCCGCGTGTGGTACCGCCCTGTATGTGTACTGAACGCTGTCACGTGATCGAATGGTCACGCCTTCGTCACTGAGTTCACGCAGCAACCTGCCGGCTGTGCCGCCAGCCAAGTCCAGCGCTTCGGAAACATCGCCAACGGCGCAGTTCGGTTGATAGCGCACAAATACCGCCACCGTCTCTTTTTGTGTTAATGCTTTGGTCATTGGTCAACACTCGATTAGTTTATTAAACCTGCCGCTTTGCGGCGTTGGTATTCTTCCATCAGCAGCTGTGCCGGAGTTGG
>JAIIAN010000253.1 GCA_022717655.1 Bacillota bacterium
CCCTTAACTGCATATAGATGATGTAATTCATCTAATTTATTAGTATCTTCCGTCAAAATTATCTCTGCTTGTTCAATTTGTTCCTCTATACTTCTTAATTGATCTGCAGCTTCATCTTTTTCATCTCTTAGTTTCTGAACACCATCAGCAGTTTCACTACTAGAATTTTCTTTATGTATTCTCTTAATGTTTCTCGAAATATCATTCTCTAATACATCAAGAACCGTAATTCCTAACATTGCACGAATTGCATTCTTAAGCTGATTATTACTATTATCAACTGCCATCTCAGCAATTTTTTCTCCATCGAAAAAGAAAAAATTAGATAAAGCACTAGGCAAAATATTTTCAACAAACATAGGCCAGTTTTCAGTTAAAAATTTATTCTCCTCACCATTCTTCAGTACAGTGATTCTTTCTTTTACCCTCTGGCCTTTTCCATCCCAGTCTCTTCTGACGGTATAAATCTCGTCATTACTCTTATCCATCGCAAACTCAATTTCGACAAAAGTTTCCAAAGACCCATCCGCTTTATTTACATATGACTTCAAATACTGTCCATAAGTTGTATACTTGCTTTCTGTGTATGCAAAAGAATTTGATCCATAAAGACTCAAAAGTACGGCCTCAAGGATAGTAGTCTTTCCTCGCCCATTCATTCCACCAATTAAGACAACTGGCTTTTTACCATTGAATTCAAGGACGTTTGTAGATGCATACACACCAAAATTATGCATTGTTAATCGCTTGATTATCATTATTCATTTTCCTCGTCTATTTCATCTTCATCATCCTCTGATGGTTCATCGTAACTACTATCAAGAGCTTTTTCGTTGTACTTTCCACCGAGATCTTTTTTTCTCGAAACCTGATTCAAATAGTACTCAGTAGCATCATCTTCATTTTTATAAAAAGTTCTCTGAATACAATTTTCCAATGAGTCTATCACACCTTTACGCTGATTTAAACTATTAGAACGATTCTCAATATCAATCAAGCTATATGCCATTTCAAAAGCAAGTTCTTCATCAGGATATAATTTCTCAACCACATCCTTTAAAATGTCCCATTCTTCTTTCTTAAATGCCTCTGGAGCAATCCATTCCGGGTCATCGAATGGCTTTCCAAATACATCCTCATAAATACCAGGAAGCGTATCATCAAATTCATGTTTATCATTAACCCAGATTCTTCTGATATTGCGCAATTCAGGAATTGTTATTAGTTCTAAATCTTGAAATTCTTCTGGACCATTTTCATTTATATCCTTTTGGATTTCTAATAAATCTCTAAGCCATTCTTCTCTGATTTCTTTCTTATACGGGCCATGATGAAGCTGCTTATAACTTCCCTGAAGATATCCAGCCATTTTTCTAAATGATCTTCTCTCTCTATCATGTTCTTCATCGCCAAACTTATTTCTGAATTCAAGCAATGTAGACATCCAAGCCTTTTCATCATCATTTTGAATCATTGCTTCCATAGATTTGTCTTTTTCTACCATTGTACAAACCCAGCAGCCAAATCTACTCTTACCACAGCTAGGTAATCCCTTCTCAACCATCATTGGACATTCATTATCAGCAGTAGCTCCACGATAAAGAGTTAGTAAGTCCTTATTCGAATATCCCCATGGATTCTTATACTGCATCAGGAATACCCAGACATCATTATCATTCCAATCCTCTAATGGAGAAAATACAAGTTCATTCACCATAGACTGATTAGGACTTAATAATTCACGAACTCTTTTCTTCTCGTAATATGCCATAGTTTTCGCTCTTCGAGCGCTCTCTGCCTTACGGGTACCAATAACCATAATAATTTCACCATGTTCAGCAATTTTTTCTTTAACAAAATTATTAACCGGCTGAATCTTCAATCTGTCAGTACACCAACGAAGCTTTTTTCTTGGAAATGGATAGCCTCGTCCAATAAAATTCACCCAGAAAGTGTTATCTATTGCTGGAGTTAATCTGTGCGTAACAAAAGGCAATCCCTGCTCTTCTGCCGCATCATCCATTGTTTTTAACGATGTTTGAACCCATTTTGAAATAACCGGAGACTCCACCATTGTATCCGTATTAATGATATGTACTTGTTTCTTTAATTGATCATTAGGGAGTTCAGAAAGAGCAAGCCACACCAACTGTAATGTTGCAGTACTGTCCTTTCCTCCTGAATATCCTATAACCCAAGGTATGTCATCACATAAATACAGTTTTCTTATCGTATCCATTAAGCCATCTATAATCTCTTTTGTAATGGTTACGCCCTGCTTATTTGCTTCACAGCTCACACATTTTTCTGCCATGATTATTATTCTCCTACACTTTTATTGAGTTCAAGAATTGCTGTTCTCTTTGCTCTTCTTCCTCTGATAAAGGTAATCCGATTTCCTTCTTGATTTGATTTGACGTAAGATTTATTGCCTTGTTACTAGTTATAATTTTTCCGTCAACCCTAATAACTCTCAGCTTCCACTGAGAAGAGCTTCTTTTCCAATCAATTTTTTGAAGATTGCATAAGAATTTTGTCATATCAACTTCTGGATTTTTATAGAAGTACAATCCTATAACGCCAAATGCCTGAATGACTACCCCCTGAGTAACAATATAGTTTTCCCTTAGGTCAACCTTAGAAATTTCTCTTTTTGATAATTCAACCCACTGAACTACATTCTCTGCTACAGTCTTCCAATACTTAATCAAAAAAGATTCTGCCTCTTTGAATATATCTGATCCTCCAACAATTCTTTTATTAGCGGTATAAAACGTATTCAGTGTAAAAAGATTTGAAGAAAACTTACCAAGAATATCCTTCTCCTTATCTGTATACTCATTCAAGAAAGGAACATTGGCTATTACGTTTCTATTTACTACAGCCAATTCATCTCTTGAATCATATAATTCCGCAATAGAATTTGATGTTTTAACAGCATGCTTATTCAAATCAGTAAATATCTGCTGACTTCTCGCCAATCCCTGATCTTCATAAAATACTACCGATATGGTCTCGTTTCCTAATGAAGAATCCTCATTCAACGCATCTAAGATAGCTGCTTTACGGTGTTGTCCATCATTTATCAGAAATCTAGCATCCATTGACACCTCTAAAATTCCTGTGCCCATGCCATCACTACTTTCATGAAATTCAAACTCTCCATCTATCGATGCTGCTAATGCAGAAAAAACATATGAATCACGATTCTCTGTAATATATTTGCTTATTACAGGAATTCTTGACTCATTCAATTTTCGCTGAGCTCTATATTCTGGTAATACATACTCTTCTTCATTCGGAAACAGCTTTGAAATCATCTTCAAAGGTACCATTGCTATAAAGTACTCTCTCCCTGCCTGACTGCCCCTTACAACCGGAAATTTGTATGCGTAATCCATGTTTCCTCCAATATAAAAATGATATACTTAAGTAGACTACTTAAGTATATCATCCGTTTTTATACCAGTCAATTAAATTCTTGATACAATTCCCAGAAAGCTTTATCTTTTACATAAACCGGCTTTCCATTTCCCATCTTCACAATACTATGATGTTTTTCTAGTGATTTGATTGCGTTAAAGAGCACTTGATTTTCCTGACTCTTAGCTTCTGTTTTAAACACAAAATCAACATCAGAATTCTTTAGGTCGGAAACATTATGAACTACCCATGTAAGAATG
>JAIIAN010000254.1 GCA_022717655.1 Bacillota bacterium
CATTTCTAACTCCTTTTAGTTTCTTTATCATTTATTTGTCTCTTATTTTTTTATTCAGCTTCTTCCTCTTCGAGTTCTTTCACAGCCTGCTCATATTCTGTTTCAGAGTATTTTGTCAAAATCATACTCTTTGAAATATTAAATTGGATCATATTTTTGATTGCTTTAATATTTGCTTTTTCCTCTGCTTTTTCTGCTGCAATCTCTTCATATCTTTCCATTACATCACACACTGCGTCTAAACCTCCTTTTTCATGTTTTAAAAACTTCATTCTCTTTGAAAACTCCGGAAAGTTCAGATTATCCACTTCTTTTTCCAAGAAACAGGTCATTAGTTCTGAGAGTTCTGTTCCATCTTTTATTTCTGTATTTACAAAAATTCTCTCTAGACCATTCCTTTTGGTATAATGCTTATTCTTCTGGTTTGCTTTTATTATATCATGATAGCACTTTATTACAAACCAATTTTTCGCTTCTAATAACATAAATCTGCTGTGAACTTTTAGTTACCGCCTAACTCCCTTTTTACTTTCCAATTAATTTCCTGCATTTTTCCCAAAAACTAATTTTCTTATCTTCTTTTTTATTCTGCTCCTCCACCATTTTCATATCAAATTGTTTTGAAAAAGCCTCGATATTTTTACAATACGGACCAGATGGTTTAATCGCAAATACAATTCTTTTAAAATATTTTTTATACCCCATTTCATAAATCACTTCATAAAATGCCTGTGCAACAACCTCTGGAGGATTTTTAAATGCTCCACACCCAAATGCTCCTAAGATAATTGTCTGCACTTGATTGATTATTGCTGCATCCAAAATGTTTTTTATCCTTTTTACAAATATTTGTTTTAATTCATTTCCTTCGATTATAATACTCCCTCCAAGGTATGGCGCAGCGCATGTAATCACATCTACTTGAAACCATTCATTTTCCGGCATCAAAACAGGAACCGGACTGTCATCTTTAAAAACAGTAATTCCTGGACTGTAAATCATTCGATCCGTAAACCAATTCCCACCTATTTTTGCATGATAAAAATAATAATCTTCAAACACTCTTTCATCTTTCAGGCATTGATACAGGTTACTGCTTCTGCACAAACACTCTTCCTGTGCCTTAGCACCATTTTGTACTCCACCGCCTGGATATTTCGGGTTTGCAAAATTCAAAACTGCTACTTTTCCATCTTTCAAATAATTCCTAGCCGAATGAAATGTCGTATCTATCTCAACCTTAACTTCTGCATCATTTAACGCTTTCATTGAATCTTTGTATGCAATCTTAATCTCCGAGGCTATATCTTCTTTGAATACTCTAGTATTTTGAATTGCTTCTCTTGTCACATCCCAAAGTTCATCCTCTGATATTTTTAATGTATCTTGAAAACAAACTATTAGTTTATTGTAATCCATGTTTTTTCCCTTTCGTATTCTAATCTTTCATATCCTAAAAAACCTGCAGAGATTTCTCTCCACAGGTTCTTAAATTTATTCTTCTACTTGTTCTATTTCTTGAACTGTTTTTTCCATATCCGATTCTATTTCCTGATTTTCTGTTGATTCTGGTTCATCTGCTTCTTCTGTATTCGCATCTTCAGACTGCTGTCCTTCTATATTCTGTTCTGTTTCTACATTTCCATCCTGTTTTAAATTCTGCCCACTCTCCTGTGTTTCTTCTTGAATTACAGATGGTGCTTCATTTTGCAATTCATTTTCATTTGCACTCTGAACAACTGGTTGAGATTCATCTGTTTCAGAATAACTCTTTGTCGAACTACCAAGCGATGTCCAAGTGAAATTTTTGAATGAATATTTCTTTAATTCATCTGCACTATAAGCAGAGAATACATATTCCAGCTTTGTTCCATTTAATTTATAAAATGGCCAATACCAAGCAGACGGCATAGGTCTCGTTTCTGGTGAACCGGCAATCATATTATAAGCTGATGAATATCGGAACTCACCATAGCCATACATTTCATTCACGTTTACAACATTTTTTTTGCTATCCAGTACAAATGTCCATGTTCTAAAAAATCCAAGTCCCTCAGCAGAATCAATTAATAATTCAGGAACAGAATCTGCATTCAAATCAGTAATAACATAAGACAAATTTGAATATCCACTTGTATATTTTTTATAACTTCCCCCGCTTATAAATTCATCTAATATCTGTTTATCTGTCTTTGTTCTTGTCTTAGTCCATCTTCCACTTGCATCTACATAATAATTTTCAATCCAAGTATTTGTCTTGAGTGAACCGTCATTTGCGCCACCAAAATAATACCAATATCCACCAATCTGTTGCCATCCGGTCTTCATCGCTCCATCATTTGCTCCGCCCAGATAGTATTTCTTCTTATAGATGGTCTGCCATCCACTCTTCATATCTCCGTTATTTCCGAGCCAGTAATACTTTCCATTTAATTTTACCCATCCAGTTTTCATCGCTCCATCATTCGAACCGCCAAGCCAGTAATATTTTCCATATACTTGTTGCCAGCCTGTTCTCATCACACCATTACTTCCAAGCCAATAGTATTTTCCGTACACTTTCTGCCAATAAGTTTTCTTTGCTCCGTCGTTTCTTGCCCCCAGATAATACCATCTGCCATCCACTTTTGTCCAGCCGGTATCCATATATCCGCCGGAATTAAAGTGATACTGTTTTCCATAAATCGTTTTCCACTGATTTCTTGGATAGCTGTAGTCATTTTCCTGCCACCAGTAACCATTTTTGTTCTGCTTCCATCCTGCCGCCTGAACCGTTGCAGGTACCATAGAAAATGCAAGTGTCCCGGCAAGAATGGCTGTCGCTAATTTTCTGATTATTTTTTTCATAACTGCCTTTTCTCCTTCTAATTTTTCTTTTTCTATTTCATTGTTATAATTTTACACTTTTTTATTTTGCCATTACAATATGTGTCAGAGGTTGTAGTCAGTTTATTTTATATTAAAAAACCTGCAGAATCATCTGATATGCACCTTATCTCAAAGGAAATCATATCAACTTTCTCTGCAGGCTCTTTTCCTGTTTTTCTATCTTTTTATTCTGCTCTTTTTCCACACACTGTACAGAAAATAGAGTCATCATCTAATTTTGCTCCACACCCAATACAAAATCTTGGTTTTTTTGGTGTCTGCACTTCGTCTGGTCTTTTGAATGTAATAGGATTCACTCTCATAGTTGCTTCTTCCGCATTTTCATCTGCTTTTCTTATTTCTTCTCCACAGTTAATACAGAATCTGACATTATCAGCAAGAGTCATTCCGCAATTCGGGCACACATTTTTAGCTGGATTTTCCCATTGTTTTTCAAGTTCTTCCTGCTGTGTCTGCTCGGTATATTCTGAATGAACTGACACCGTTTTCTCTAAAGATACATTTTTTGAAGTTTCTTCTTTGGTCTGTTCAACCGGAGTTACGTTTTCAAACATCCCATTTTCTTTGGCTGGCTCTTCTTTTTTTACAGGCATTCCACATTGAATACAAAATGCCACATCATCCTGTAATTCAGCTCCACAATTTGTGCAGACTTTTTTTGTCACATTCACCTGTGGCTGTGGAGTTGGATTTACTGGTGTTTCTTCTACATAAGGTGTTCCACAACTTGTGCAGAAACGAGCATTTTGTGCTACAGTTGCTCCACATTTTTTGCATCTTCTTC
>JAIIAN010000032.1 GCA_022717655.1 Bacillota bacterium
GCTGTATTTCTGCTTCTTCTTTCTTTTCCGGTTCTTCGGAACGTTTCGATTCAAGCGGAACTACTTTTTCTCCTGCGTTCTTTTCTTCTCTTTCTGACTCTGTTTCTTCCATATCTTTTTTATCTTTTCGCCATAATTCGGCAAGAATAAATAAAATAATCAAAAAGACAATTCCAAGACCAATCAAAATCAATCCCTCTTTACTTTGAACTGCAATCGCTGCATAAGCAATCACTGGAACAACAAAAGACAGTTTCATAACATCTCCGCTAAGTTCTACACTGCGCTCTTTTGCCTTTTTATCATAAGCATCTTTCACCAGATAAGTGTCATTTGATGCATCCGATACATCTGAAATTTCATAAACATAAGCCTGATTATTTTTTGTATAAACAATCTTCTGTCCTTTTTTCAGATTTACCGCATCTGTCTGCTTACCATAAGCAACAGAACCGACTGGAAGATTTGTCTCAGCCGTGCTGTTATCATTCATAACCGTCTTTACTCCTGCAAGAGGAGGTAGTAATAAAGCCGCTGCTATAAGGATGGTACAGATGATAACCAGGTCCACAATAAATTTTAAAAATTTTGACATCTCTGTTTCCTCATTTCGCAATTCTTTCATTTCTTATCTTAACATTTTCTGACAAAGATGTACACAAAAACTTTAATAGATATTTTATACCGATATTCTAACTGGACATCTAAAATAAATCTTCTACAGACTCGTCAGAAATGCCTGATATCCTTTATATGCTTCATAAATATCCACTTTACTTGCAATTTCCCACGGAGCATGCATATTTAATACTGCAACTCCACTGTCAATTACATTCATATCATAAGCAGCCAGAATATAAGCGATTGTTCCACCGCCTCCAACGTCTACTTTTCCAAGTTCTGCGGTCTGGAAAGAAACATCCTGTTCTTCCATCACACGACGCAGTTTTGCAATGTACTCCGGATTTGCATCGTTTGAACCGCTCTTTCCTCTTGAACCAGTGTATTTATTAAAGGTTAATCCGTGACCTAAAAAGGCACAGTTATTCTTCTCCATTACTTCCGGATAGTTTGGGTCAAATCCGGCACTGACATCGGAAGAAAGCATACAGGAATTTTTTAAGGCTCTGCGCACAAGCAGTTCACTGTAAGTTCCACACGCGTTCATAACTTCTGCCACGGTATTTTCAAAGAATCTGGAATGCATGCCGGTTGCTCCTACGCTTCCGATTTCTTCTTTATCCACTAACAGACACACAGACGTATATTCTACTTCTGAAACTGCCTCAATCGCCTTATAAGACGGATAGGCGCACACTCTGTCATCCTGTCCATAAGCCATAATCATGCTTCTGTCTAATCCAAAATCTCTTGCCTCTCCAGCCGGAACAACTTCTAATTCAGCCGATATAAAATCATTTTCTTCGATTCCATATTTTTCTTTTAATATAGAAAGAATATTTGCCTTTACGCCTTCGGTTTCCTGTCCCTCTAACGGAATACTTCCAACAAGCACATTCAAATTTTCTCCCTCAACGACTTCGCTTCCTTTTTTCTGCATCTGTTTTGCAGAAAGATGAATCAGCAAATCTGAAATTCCGACAACCGGGTCATCTTTGCATTCTCCAATCACCACATTGGCTTTTGTTCCATCTTTTTTTACCACTACACCATGCAGTGCCATTGGAAGTGTTACCCACTGGTATTTTTTCACTCCGCCATAATAATGCGTATCAAGCAGTGCCTGTTCTGCTTCTTCATATAATGGATTCTGTTTTAAATCCAGACGTGGAGAGTCAATGTGTGCTCCAAGGATACGCATCCCTTCCTGCATTGGTTTTTCTCCAATTACAAAAAGAGCCAGTGCCTTTCCCATATTATTGGCATATACTTTATCTCCTTTTTTTAAGGTTTCTCCTTTTTCGATAACGGTATCGAGATTTTTAAAACCGGCTTTTTCGGCCTGTTTTATCATTTCATCTGTACATTCTCTTTCTGTTTTGCACAAAGACATAAATTCTTTATACCCTTCACAAAAATCAAAAACTGGTTTTTTATCGGCGTATTTTTTCCAAGCATTTTCTGTTTTCATTTTCGTCACCTCAATCATATTTTGCTCTTTCTACAGCTTACTACACCTGCATTTGAATTGCAACCTACCAAGATTGACTTTTTACCCAGTTTCTATCATAATAGGATACAGTTATCTTATACGAAAGGATTTCGCCTTATGAAGATGAAAATAAAGACCATAGAAGACCTCTCTTTAAATGCCTGGCCTTCTCATAAAATTTTAATTTACGACGGATGGATTATCCGCTTTTCCTGTTTTTATACCCACCGCACAAACTGCGTGGAACAAATCGGACCTTCCCAGATTGCGCTCTCTGATAAAATCGCATATTGTGAGGAAATCTACGAAAAATGGAATACTCCTGCCATTTTTAAAATTAATCCGTTAATGGACAGTTCCTTTGACCAGAAACTGATGGAACGAGGATATCACATTGCACATACCACAGAAGTCATGACCATGGATTTGGAATCTTATGAACCAAAAGAACCGCTTGCCAAGGTTTCCCTTACTCCAAATATTACATCAGACTGGTTAAATGCCCTCTTTGAAATGAATGGCACAACCAATCCAACTCATAAAAAAATTGTTCCTTCTATGTATCATGCGATTCCAGGAGATACCATTTTTGCCACGGTCTATGACGGTGATAAAGTCATCGGAACAGGACTTGGAATCTTAGACCGTGACTATGTCGGCATCTATGCGATTCACGTTGACTCTGATTACCGCAGAAGAAAAATCGGTCAGTCTATCTGCCGTGCACTTCTTAAAAGCGCAAGAGAACAAGGTGCCTGCCACGCCTATCTTCAGGTCGTAAAAGGAAATTCCGGTGCCCGCACTTTATACGAATCACTTGGTTTTGAATATCTTTACACTTATTGGTTTCGCCAGCAGTTTTAAGCTCTGTTTCAGTTACTGAACCTTCTGCTTCTATAATATAAAAAAATAAAAATAGAAACTTAAAAAAGGAACTCCGGCTTTGATATGCTTCCCTTTAACTATACAAGGGCATACCTCTTCGGAGTTCCTTTCTTACTATCATCTATTTTCTATTGATTGATTTATTTTTTCTTATCTGTAGAACAGGCTTCCAAGCTGTAAATCTCTCTTGAAGTCTCTGATTCTTGTTTCTCCATCGATATAAACAGCTTCAATTCCCATTGCTGCTGCCCAGTCTCCCATCTGCTCTGCTGTGATATCATAAGAGAATGCAGTATGATGTGCACCACCTGCTAAAATCCATGCTTCTGCACCAGTAGCTAAATCTGGTTTTGGTGTCCAGAATGCAGTTGCAACCGGAAGTTTTGGCATCGGTTTTTCTGTTTTCTTGCAGTCTACTTCATTGATAATCAGACGGAAACGATTTCCAAGGTCAATTAAAGAAGTTGCAATTGCCGGACCTGTCTTAGCTGTAAATACTAAACGTGCCGGGTCTTCTCTGTCACCCATTGTTAACGGATTTACTTTGATGCTGATTGGACCGTCAGAAATAGTCGGGCAAACCTCTAACATGTGTGCTTCTAAGACACCTTCTTTTCCTGGTACTAAATTATAAGTATAATCTTCCATGAAAGAAGTTCCTTTTGCATCTTTCATTCCGGCAGTCATGATTTTCATCAGACGGACCATAGCAGCTGTTTTCCAGTCACCTTCTCCACCGAATCCATAACCTTTTTCCATTAATCTCTGAATAGCAAGACCTGGAAGCTGTTTTAATGCGCCTAAATCTCCAAAGTGAGTAACGATTGCCTGGTAGTTTTTCTCCTCTAAGAAACGTTCAAATCCGATTTCAATCTGAGCCTGTGCAGCTACATGTTTCTTAAATTCTTCCGGGTCTCTTCCCTCTAAGAGAATATCATATTTGCTGTAGTATTCTTCTACTAAAGTATCGGTATCTGCTTTGGATACTGCGGAAACTGCTTCTGCGATTTCGTTAACCGGATATGCATCGATTTCCCATCCGAATTTAATCTGAGCTTCTACTTTATCGCCTTCTGTTACAGCTACATTTCTCATGTTATCTGCAATTCTCATAACACGGATATGACTGCTTTCCATAATACCGATTGCTGTACGCATCCAGGAAGCAATTCTTTCCTGAACTTTTTTGTCGCTCCAATGTCCAACGATAACTTTTCTTTCGATTCCCATACGGCTTACGATATGACCATATTCTCTGTCACCGTGTGCGGACTGGTTCTCATTCATGAAATCCATATCGATGGTGTCATAAGGAATTTCCTGATTAAACTGTGTATGCAGATGAAGCAGTGGTTTTCTGTATTCCTGAAGACCTAAAATCCAGGATTTTGCCGGTGAGAATGTGTGCATCCATGTGATAACACCTGCACATTCTTCATCTTCATTTGCTTCATTGAAAGTTTTTCTGATTACTTCATTTGTGATTAAAGTTGGTTTTAATACAACTTCATAAGGAAGTACTCCTGATTTATTTAATTCTTCTACGATAATTCTGGAATGTTCTGCAACTTTTCTTAAGCACTCATCACCGTATAAATCCTGTGAACCTGTTGCAAACCAAAACTTATAATTTTTTGATGCTTTCATTAAAAAAATCTCCTTTCACCCGTTACGATTTTCTCTCATGGTTTTTCTGATTTCCATGATACAACTTGTATGGTCATCTTTACAAGTTGTATCGCCAAAAAACAGACAAGTTTTTATTCTAACCAAACAAGTAATGATTCCAAAAAGAATCTCTTTTATTAAATAGAACGCAATTTGCTATCAAATAAAAAACAAAAAACAGAGCAGACAAACTTTCGCTTATCCACTCTGTTCTTCTTTTCTTTTTCGTTTTCTTCCTGTATTTCTCTTCCGTCAAATATTACTTTTTACAACAATTATTTCTGGTTTGATAAGTAAGCCTCGATGCTCTTCATCGCTTCTTCTTCATCTTCACCTTCTACAGATACTGTCACGCTTTCTCCAGCATCTAATCCAAGACTCATCATTCCCATAATACTCTTGGCATTTACTTTCTTTGCTTCGCTCTCCAGATAAATATTGCTGGAATACTGGCTTGCCACCTGAACTAACATAGCGATTGGTCTAGCCTCTAACCCGTTTGAAATGCCGATTGTAATTGGTTTTCTGATCATAATTGTTCCTCCTTACTTCCCCTAAGCTCTTCTGCTATCCTGCCAATTTTACGCAATCTGTGATTGACTCCTGACTTTCCTACTCTTGGATTTAACCGTTCTCCTAATTCTTTTAAGGAAGCATCCTGATATTTCAATCGAAGTTCTGCAACTGCTTTTAAATTGTCCGGCAGTGTCTGAAGTCCTACCGTATCCTGGATATACCTGATATCCTGTGTCTGCTTTACCGATGCCGACACCGTTTTGTTAATATTTGCCGCTTCGCAGTTTACCTTTCGGTTTACGCTGTTTCGCATTTCCTTAAGGATTCTGACATTTTCCAGATTCATAAGTGATACGCCTGCTCCCATGATTCCAAGAAGCTCTACTATCTGTGCTCCCTCTTTTACATAAACCACTTCGTGCTTTTTTCGGCTCACTGTCTTAGCCTCTACTTCAAAGCTGTGAAGCGTTTCCTGAAGCTGTTCTGCCTTTATCGAACTTGTACAGACGATTTCAAAGTGGTAAAACTTTTCCGGGTCACTGATTGACCCTGCACATAAAAACGCACCTCTTAAAAAAGCTCTTTTACAACAATTTTTCTGGATTATCAACGGATTTACCAGACCATTAAATGTAATCGGCATTCTGTCCTGTGACAGATACTTCATAGCCTGCAAAATCCGAACCGCCTCATCCTCACTTGGAATGTCCACTACATACTTATTATTTTTCCTGTATAAGACATCCTCTATTGAAAACACTTTACTTATTCTAAATGCTTTTTCCAATAAAGTAAAGTACTTTCTTGCAACACTTTCGTTTTCTGCTAAAAAATGTAATGACAGTCTCTTTTCTGCTCCATATTTTATCTCCCCGCCAAATGCAAACATTGCCGCAAGTTCCGCTATCTGGCAATGCCTTGCAGGACTGATAATTCCCTCCAGTTCTTCTTTTACACTCGCCGAAAACGTCATCTCTTTGCATCCTTTTCAATGTCTCTATGTTCAATCCGAACACCATATTCCCCATTTTTATTCAGTCTGTTATATAATTCATTGGCAAGAGTCACACTTCTATGTTTTCCTCCTGTACATCCAATTCCAATCACCAGCTGACTTTTTCCCTCGGAAATATAATTTGGAATTAAAAACCGCATCATATCTTCCAGCTTGTCTGAAAATATGTGTGCTAATTCAGATCTCATCACATAATCCCGAACAGGCGGATTATTTCCGGTCTGAGGACGAAGTTCCTCTATGTAGTACGGATTTGGAAGGAAACGAACATCGAATACTAAATCTGCATCTTCCGGAATTCCGTATTTAAATCCAAACGACAAGACCGTAATAATCATATTTTGAAATGACTGATTATCTACAAAAATCTTTTCCAGTTCTGCCTTTAATTCCCTTGTCAAAAGCTGGCTTGTATCTAAAATATAATCTGCCGATTTTCTTAAAAATTTTAAATATTCCCTCTCTTTTTGGATTCCCTCATCTACTCTTCCCTTACCGGACAGTGGATGAGAGCGCCGTGTTTCTTTATATCTTTTTACCAGTGTTTTATCGTCTGCATCCAAAAATAAAATTTCAGGTTCAAATCCCGGAACTCTAAGGCGTTCCAGTGCCTGCTCCAGTTCCCCAAATGCCATCCCGCTGCGGATATCCACTCCAAGCGCCACTTTATTAATGTCTCCTGAACCTCCGTCACGCACCAGTTGTGCAAATTTATCCAAAAGCGGAACCGGAAGATTATCCACACAGAAATATTCCATATCTTCAAGCATCTTTAATGCGGTACTTTTTCCGGCTCCGGACATTCCCGTTACAATTACAAAACGCATCTTTAAAACTCTCCCAAAAATTTTATCTCAGTCTCCAGTAAAATACCGAACTCATCCTGTACTTTTTTCTGCACTGCTTTCACCAGATTTAAAACATCCTCAGCTGTTGCTCCGCCTGCATTTACTACAAAGCCACAGTGTTTTTCAGAAACCTTTGCACCTCCAACCTGAAACCCTCTCAAGCCGGCATCCATAATCAGTTTTCCTGCAAAATGTCCCTCCGGACGTTTGAAAGTGCTTCCCGCACTTGGTCTGTCCAACGGCTGTTTGCTGACTCTTTTTTCTTTTAAGTCATCCATAACTGCCTTAATTGAATCCGCACTGCCTTTCTTTAACTCAATAACTGCCTCTAATACAATATAATTTTTCTCTTTTACAATACTGTGTCGGTATCCCAGCTCTAATTCTTCATTTTTGAGCGTTCTTACATTTCCCTCTGTGTCAAGGACAGTTGCCTCTACCAGCACATCTTTCATCTCTCCGCCATAAGCACCTGCATTCATGACAACTGCTCCGCCAAGTGTTCCCGGAATTCCTGCTGCAAATTCAAATCCTTCCAGGGACTGTTCAAGCGCACAGGATGCAATTTTAGAAAGCTGTGCTCCCGCCTGTGCACGAATTTTTGTTTCATCTTCTACCGATACTTCACTCATATTTTTCCAAATCTGAATGACTGCACCGCGATAACCTTTATCACTGACAAGGAGATTGCTTCCATTTCCCAGAATAAAATACGGTGTCCCTGTCTCCTTACAGACATGTATGACTGCTTTTAATTCTTCCGCAGTCTGCGGACATAAAAAATAATCTGCCGGTCCTCCGATTCGAAACGTAGTATGTTTTTCCATCGGTTCTTCTAACTTAACATTCTCAATTCCAATACAATCAATTAATTTATTTTCAATTTCTTTCTTCACTTTTTTACCTCTTAACTTATATTATGATGTACTACAGAAAAGTTCCGAACGTACATGACTCATTTTGTCAGGTCTGAAATCACCTGCGCTGCTATCATAAACCCCGCAATTCCGGAAGAAAAAGAAATCCCATTCATCTGTTTCATCTGTGCTTCTGCCTGTTCTTCTTTTAACTCTTTTAGAACAGACCGTTTCTTTCTAGAAAATTCCTGTGTAGAATAAAACACTTTTATATTCTTTGTTTTTTGGATATTTAATTCCTGACGAATTTTTTTCACCAATGGAAGATTCACTGTCTTAGAAAAATCCGCAATCTGAAAGCAGGAAGGGTCCCACGCACTTCCAATTCCCATACAGGTAATCATCGGCGTATGAGATTTTCTCACCTGCTTTAACAACAGCAGTTTTGCCGGAACATGGTCCATTGCATCTACAACATAATCATAAGAGGAAAAATCAAATAAATCAACCGTATCCTCACAAAAAAAAGTTTCATAAGTATGAACAACCGCATTTTCATTAATATCCATAATGCGCGCCTTTTCCACCTGAACTTTTTTCCTTCCAATCGTAGAACGCAGTGCTACAATCTGCCGGTCCAGCTTTTTCGCCGATACTTCACCATAATCTACTAATATTAATGTTCCCACTCCTGCTCTTGCCAGCGCTTCAACCGCATAAGAACCCACTGTTCCAATGCCAAATACCGCCACTTTAAGCTGGTCTGGACTCTTTCTTTTTTCTGTTCCTGATAATCCTTCCGTACGTGAGAACACGTGGAGCATACGATTCCTTCCTCCTATTGTTTTCATGAAATATAAGGATGCTGGAATTTTTAAGCACAACTCCAACATCATTACGTTTCATTATACTATTAATTTCAGGAGTTGTATAGAACTACTTTTTCATCTTTGGCTTAAAAATCAAACTTGCCAGATAGCCAAAAATCAATGCTGCTGAAATTCCCACGGCACTGGATTCAAAACCGCCCTGAAAAATTCCAAGCAGTCCCTGTTCATCTACTGCCTTTTTGATTCCTTTCCACAAGGTATTTCCAAATCCAAGCAGTGGAACACTTGCCCCTGCGCCGGCAAAATCAATCAGCTTTTCATAGATTCCAAGCGCACCAAGCACCGTTCCTGTACAAACCAAAAGTACCATAACCCTTCCAGGCAGAAGTTTCGTCCGGTCAAGCAGAATCTGCACTAGTGCACAAATCAATCCTCCCACCCAGAATGAATTCAGATAATCCATAAGTTCGCCCTCCACATCACATAATGTTGCATCCATTTTTTACATTGTCACGTCTATTCTAACAATGTTCAATCACCACTGCCTGCGCAATTCCAGGCACGCTTTTTCCTTCATTGTAACTTACTTTTGATAGCAATGCTCCCGTCGGTACAAACAGCACCCGCTTCCATTCACCTTTTTCAATCTTCGGCAGAATATAAGAAGCAAATGTTGTGGCAGAACATCCACATCCACTTCCTCCTGCATGGGTATCCTGTGTCTCTTTATCATAAATCTCGATTCCGCAGTCCATCAGCTTTGCCGTAACATCATATCCTTTTTCTTTTAATAAATCAATCAAAATTTCTTTTCCTACTTCGCCCAAATCACCTGTAATAATGCGGTCATAATCCTCCGGTTTTCGTCCGAAATCTTCCAGATTATGATGAATCGTATCACTTGCGGCCGGCGCCATGCATGCCCCCATATTCAAAGAATCTTTTAAACCATAATCAATAATTTTCCCTGTTGTGATTCCGGTAATTCTCGCCTTTCCGCCTTTTCTTCCAAGCACACAGGCCCCGCTTCCTGTCACCGTCCAGGTCGACGAGAGCGGTCTTTGATTTCCATATCCAAGCGGAAATCGAAATTCTTTTTCTGCACTTCCAAAATGACTTGAAGTCACTGCCACAACGTAGTCTCCATATCCTCCTGCCACTGCCATAGACGCCAGCGACAGGGCTTCCCCCATCGTCGCACAAGCTCCATACAATCCATAAACCGGAATTTCAAATCCAATAATTCCAAAGGAAGAAGCAATCGTCTGTGCCAGCAGGTCTCCGGCATAAATCATACGGATTTCTTCTTTGGAGAGTCCCACTTTTTTGATTGCCATCGATACTGCTTCTTTTTGCAGGATACTTTCGGCTTCCTCCCACGACTGGCATCCAAACAGCCCGTCCTCTTCTCCTATTTTATCAAAATATTTTCCAAGCGGTCCATCTCCCTCTTTTTTTCCAACCATAGAAGCTCCACTTAAAATATGCACTGCATTATGAAATAAAATACTCTGTTTCCCTATCATCTGTTCCCGTTCCATTTTATCCAGACCTCCTTATACGATTCCACATTGTCTGAGCGCATAATAAATCAGCCCCATCAGTGCCGAAGTCAAAATCCCATACAGAATCACCGGTCCTGCAATGATAAAGATTTTACACCCAATGCCGAATACCTGACCTTCTTTTTGATATTCAATTGCCGGTGCCGCTACAGAATTTGCAAATCCTGTAATCGGTACAAGCGTGCCTGCTCCACCCCATTTTGCAAGTCTTGGATAAATATTAAGTCCGGTAAGAATGACACTAAAAAGAACCAGGAGGAGCGAAGTCCAGCTTCCACTGGTCTGCGCATCAAGCCCCTGGCTCTTACAGATATTGATGATTCCCTGTCCTATCGTGCAGATTACTCCGCCTGATAAAAAAGCACGTGCCATGTTTTTTGGCAGACTGTGAACAGGAGTCATTTTTTCTACATATTTTTTGTATTCTTCTTGTTGTTTTGTTTTCTCAACTGTCGTTTCATTTTCCGTCGTTTGAGTGTTCTTAGCCATACCAGTCACCATCCTTTTTCATTTAGGATTAGTATGGCTTTTCAAAAGCAAAATTATTACTTTCCTGATTCTTTTCCCGCTTCTTTTTCTTCTCCGTACAATCGTTTGGCTCTTCTTAGACAATGATACCGGTCTATCGACATCACAAGTCCCATTTCAGCCATGATAATAACAATAGAAGTACCTCCATAACTAAAGAACGGAAGCGGAATACCTGTATTTGGAAATAAATTAATATTTACCGCAATGTTAATAATACTCTGAACTCCGATGTGGAAAAAGACTCCCATTGCCAGCACCGAACCGTAGACATTTTCAGAATTTTTTGCCACCTGATAAATCAAATATAACAGATAAATCAAAAGTCCAATGATAACTAACGCTCCCACCAGTCCAAGTTCCTCACAGATAATTGAAAAAATCATATCTGTGTGGGCTTCTGGGATAAATCCTGGTTTTTTCTGTACCGAATTGCCAAATCCTTTTCCAAAAATTCCACCTGAACCAATCGCATACAATGCCTGAAGCGACTGATATGATTTCGTAGAAGCATATTTCTGCGGTGCAAGCCATGCTGCAATTCTCGCCTTACGGAATGAATAAGTATCTGCATTAATCAATGTTTCACTTGGCAGATTAAAGTAAATCGAAAGCACCATTGCAAGACTGCCGGCGATTACACCGACCAGTGCAAATATTTTTAGTTTCGGCGATTTAACACAGACCACCGTAATTAAGTAAGTAATCCCAAGTACCACGATTGCAGAACTTAAGTCCTTTGACAACCTCCACAGCATCACTGCCGGAACTGCACCGACTCCCCACAGTAAAACCACAAAATAAGAATTATTGGTTATAATTACTGCTCTAATCCAGTCAACTGCCTGAATAACCTTTGCAGACCGATTTTTAAAAATCTTGTGTCTTGGCTTCGCATAAACATACCGTCTTTGAATCAGACATGCCAATGCCAGAATCACAAATACTTTTACCGGCTCAGCAACCTGAAAGGAAATCGGTCCTAACTGAAACCAGCGCTTCGCACCGTTTATCTCTTCTCCGTTTGCAAACACCCATAAAATCAATCCAATTCCAACAAGATACCCCGCTGTCGTAAAATGCCAGAATCCTGTATAATTCAATTTCGGCAAAATTACCATGCTGACTAATCCAATCAAAATAAATATCATCTGCCGCTTTAAATAATAGAAAGAATCATAATTATACTTTTCTGAATTTGCACAGGTTGTACTCGACGCAGAATAAATCATAATTGCACCAAAAAAGCACAAAATAAGCGTCACTGCCCAAATTTGGAACTCTCTTCTTTTTACCATTGAAAGATACTTTTCTTTTATCTGCTTATTTCGTTTTTTATTTTCTTTTTTCCGGTTTTTCTCTCTTATTTTCTCTCTTTGGCTTTGACTTTGTTTCTTTGAGCCTTTTTTTTTCTCACTTTTTACAGCCATCTTTTCTCTCCCCATGAATCGCTAACTTTAATAGATTAACACACCGGCAGTTTATTTGTCTATGTTTATCCGTAAAATTAGTCAATTCGTTTTATGAGAAAGTCTGGCTTTTTCATTTTGATTTTGCTCGTTATAACCCTCAAATCCCTCTTCTATTTCTTTTAAAATCTCTGCATAACGAAGCAGTTCTCTTTGAATTTCTTCTTTATTATCACGTTCCTGTTTGTAACAGATTCGATGTTCCATGCTTGCCCAGAAATCCATTCCAATGGTACGAATCTGCACTTCCACCGGATAATATTCTGTACTTTCCATCGAATATACCTGAATTCCCAGAATCATGTGAAAACTGCGGTATCCATTTGGTTTTGGATTTGTAATATAGTCTTTTTCTTTGACTAAAATCAAATCACTCTGTTTTCTTAACTGTTCTGCAAGGAGTTCGACATCCTTTTCAAAGTAGCAGATAACACGGATTCCGGCAATGTCCTGCAAATGCTCTTTTGCATTCATAAAGCTCCCCTGCAAATCCATGCGTTTTAATTTTTCTTCAATACTTGCTTTTTGTTTAATACGAAACTGTATATTATGAATCGGATGTGATTTATTGCCATACATGGAATGATTGAGTACATCAAGTCTGGCTTTTAAAAGATTCAATGCATCCTGATACGGCACAATCAAATCGTAGTATTGTTCATTTGTCATAAAACTTTCTTTCCTCCGGTCTTAAAAAACTTACAGCAGTCCGCCCATTCTGCTGCCATGGGTTATTATACCATATTCAATGCCGGTGGAAAATAAATCTTCCATGAAATTTCTATGAAACTCTTATTGTTTTCTTAATCTTTAGTAAAAAAACTGAACCAGACTTCCAACTACCTTTCCAACTGCAATCGATAAAATGACCAGTCCTGCGCCTTTCGTAAGACCGACTCTTCTTGCCATAATTGCAAATACATTCACGACTTCTCCAAGTGCAATCACCCAGCTTCCCAGAAAAATTCCAAATCCGATTCCAACAAGAGCTACGCACCAGATACCAAGACTCAAATGAATCCGATAAAGTAAAAACAGATTTCCCAGAAAACTGCCAAGCATCAGGCTGTTTTCATAAAGCAGTAAATGATTTCCGGTGTGCGTCACGCCGGCATATCTCGGAATAATTCCAAGTCCGATAATAAATGCTGCCAGAGCTGTTGCTACAACCATACCGCCACAAAGTCCCACAATTCCGGCTAAAAACTCTCTTAACATCTTATTTTCGTCCCTTTCTTTTTTCCTGCTCAATCAGTGTCTTATTGACATCATCCTCATAAACCCGCATTTCTACTTCCATTGGCGTCGGGTCTTCCGTAATCTTTCTGCCACCAAAATGATTAAAGAAAAAGACAACACCGAGTCCGATTCCAATCGAATACGATAGTTCCAAAATTGTTTTTCCATTTGAAACTCTTCCGGTAATCTGCTCATATACTTTCGTAAATAAACCTGCCGTATCAACATCCGTATTGAAGGTCATAATCGAAAATGCCCCTCCAAAAAATGTCACAAGCGATACAAAAATTGTTTTTAACCAGGAATAGAATTGATGGGCGTGTTTCTGCGTTTCATAAGTCAGAATAAAATTTGCTTCTCCGATATGTGTCACATCTACGCTCTCTTCATTTCTTTGAATCAAATCCACGATTTCCAGCGCAGATATCACATACCGCCCCGGTTTTTCATCCGGAATTGTAAATAATTTGCGGACTTTATTTCGGTTTAATACTTTTCCATTACCACATGACAAACTTGCCACATCCTGAAGATAAACTTCGGGACTGTGTACTTCTACATTTTTTTCGGTCTGTATATATAAAATATCACTCATGTTTTCTGCTCCTTGCCTTATAAGATGCAGAATTTAGTATTTAACAAAAGCCTAAAAATTATGCCTAAATTACTCCTAATCAATCCGTTCCCTTAAAACTTTTAAAATCTTTTTCTCCATTCTGGAAACCTGAACCTGCGAAATCCCAAGTTCCCCTGCAATCTGCATCTGCGTTTTTTCCTGAAAAAAACGCAGATAAATCAATTCCCGCTCTTTTGCTTCCAGACTTCCAAGAAGCTGTTCGAGAAGCATTTTATTTAAAAGACTCTCCTGTCTGTTTTCCGGTTCCTCGATTTTATCTTCCAGTACAATTCCACTTCCATCACCCTGATAAATCATCTTTTGCAGGGATTCAATCTGTGCACCTGCCTCCATTGCCATCACAAGTTCTTCTCTCGTCACTGCAATTTTCTCTGCAATCTCCTCAAGCCTTGGCTCTCTTCCATTTTCGGCAAACAGTGCCTCATGTACCCGATAAGCCTTTGCATTAATCTCTTTTAAAGAACGGCTGACCTTTATCATTCCCTGGTCCCTTAAATAACGCTTGATTTCTCCGGTTATCATCGGAACTGCATAAGTAGAAAATTTCACATCAAAAGAACAGTCAAATTTATCAATAGCTTTTAATAACCCAATCGTTCCGATTTGAAATAAATCCTCCATCTCCACTCCACGATTTAAAAATCGTTTTACAATACTATGCACCAGACCTGTATTTTTTTCTACCAGCGTATCTCTTGCTTCCTTATCCCCTTGGTGTGCACGCCCGATAAGGGCAAGGACCTCATCCATAGCGCCTCCTTATTCTTCAAATCTTTCCCTGCTTATGCCGATTTTCTTTCTCATCTTCACCACCGTTCCTTTTCCCACTTCGGATTCAACCAAAAGCTCATCCATAAACGCTTCCATAAACGCAAATCCCATACCAGAGCGCTCCTGGTCCGGTCTTGTCGTAAACATCGGCTCCATCGCCTGTTTTACATCTGCAATTCCTTTTCCATAATCCGTTATCGTGACAAACAACTCTCTTTTACTTGTCTTACATTCAATCCGGATTTTCTCCTGCTTCTTGTTGTCATAAGCGTGAATAATGCAGTTTGTAATTGCTTCTGATACTGCGGTTTTAATATCTGCGACCTCTTCTAATGTCGGGTTTAGCTGCGTTGCAAATGCTGCAACGGTCACTCTTGCCAGACTCTCATTACAAGAACGGCTGACAATTTCTAATGTCATTTCATTCGTATACTCCATTTTTATGCTCCCCCTTATCTTTTTTTCTGATGCCAGACTGTTTCCTGACTGATTTCAATATATTTATAAATTCCGGAAATCCGCATAATTCGATAGACACGGTCATTTACATGAATTGCCGCCACTTTTCCCCCGCTATAACGCACAATCCGATACCGTCCCATCAACATTCCAATTCCCGAACTGTCCATAAATGTCGTCTTTGAAAAATCAAATACCAGCTGGGAAATCTCCCCCTTTTCCAGTTCTTCATCCACTACCTTGGTAATCTGCTGTGCAAAATGATGGTCCAGCTCTTCCGGCACATAAACCATCAGACAATTTCCCCTTCGTTTGATTACATCACTCATACTGATTACCCCTTATTCTATTCTTTCCATCTTTTGTAAAAAACTCTTTTGCAAAATTCCCCGCTAAAACCAAAAAGGATGAATACTCATCGTATCCATCCTTTTTCTCAAGGTTTCTCTTTTGATTTTTTTGATTTTTTTATTCTTCTGAGTCGTCCTCACTATAATCGGAGTCATTGTTATCCTCTTCATCCGAATTACTGTAATCTTCCTCATTATCATCATTAGAGGTACTTTCTTCATCATAATTATTATAATTCGAATTATCCTCTTCTGAAGTATCTTCTTCATTATAATTCGTGTCATCTGAATTATCAGAGTTATCCGCCTGACTCTGCGTCTGACTAGACTGTGAAGAACTTGAAGAAGAACTTCCTCCTGTCAATGCATCTAAGTAATCCTGTGCATCGGAAGCATTCTGCGTTCCAGGGAAGGTATCAATAATCTTCTGATACCAGGTCTTTGCATTTTCTGTATCTCCACTCTTCTGATAAGACTGTGCAAGATAGAACATAGAAGTAAAGTCTGGCTCTCCAATATCAAGTGCCTTTGTATAATTTTCAATAGCAGTCGCATAATCCCCGCTGTCATAAGCATCCATCGCAGTACTTTGATATTTCTGTTTGACACTAGAACCAATGTCTCCCATAATCGCATCGTACATGCTCTTTGCCTCAATGGAAAGCAGGTCACTGTTGACTCCTTCTAAGGCATTTGCTGCCGTCTCATAATTTTCATCATTATACGCCTGCCATGCTTTTAAAAGATTTTCATAGCTGGTTGTTGTTTCTTTTGCCTGAGAAATCTGGTCTGTTGCAGTATTTACAGATTCCGAAGAATTGTCAATTTCTTCCTGCAGACGAGTCAGCTCTGCTGCCTGTGTCGCTACTTTATCGCTGTATTCTACCACTTTCTGATTTGCTTTTTGATTAATCCGCTGGGTCTGTGCCGGAACAACCAAAAACCAAAGAGCGGAAGCACCGACTAAAAGCCCGATAATCAGGTTAATTAACGTATTCGTAACGGTACGCTCCCGATATTCCATCGGTTGGATTACAACGTCATTTCCAGAACGATAAATCACTCTTCCGTCCTTTTCCTGTTTTACTTTTTCTTTTGCCTTAAATCTTGGTTCTAAATTTGTAATTTTACCAGTCTGCTGTTCTACTTCCCTTAAGAAACGCAGAGTAGTTGTATTCGTCTTATCAATTTTTGCCGCTGATTTTAACTGCTTTCTTGCCTTTTCATATTTTCCGGCACGAATATAAATCAGCGCCAGCAGATGGTAGCCTTTAATTAATTTTGGATTGTCGGCAAGCACTTTTCTAAGCTGCATCTCCGCCATATCAATACTGCCTCTTTTGCAGTATTCCAGACATTGATTGTATTTTTTGATACTCATGTTAATCGTATCAAGGCGGTTTGCATTTTTCTGCAGACGGTTGATATAGTCGGCTGCAATATTGCCCTCCGGCTGCATATTTTTACTGATTACCCATTCACTCAATGCTGCAACTACTTCACCTGTTTCAAAATAAACCAGTCCCAGAAGATTTCTCGCATTAATGTTGTATTTATACATTCTAAGACTTCTTTTGAGGCAGGTAATTGCCCCTGACAGGTCACGAATCTGTGCTTTTTCCAGACCTCTGTTATAATACAAATTCGATAATGCGACAATCTGTTTCTGTACGGTCACATTACATCCGCATCCAGGGCAATAGGAAGAGCTGTTAAGCTGGGTATTGCATATCATACATTTCATCGGTTTACTCCCTATTTTCTGGTGTTTCCTTCAGTTTCTTTTAAAATTTCTTTGAGTATATCCACGACATCCGTTAAATCCTGACGATAGATTGCATTTTCTGCATCGTCAACATCCTGACATGGCTCAAATTTTTTTAATTCCTCTTCGTAATTAATCATGCTTTTCTCCTTTTTAAGTAGTCTTTAATCTCTCCGACAAGATACAAAGAACCTACAACAAACAGTAAGCCGTCTCCTTTTTTTGCATAAGCCAGTTCAAATGCCTTTTCACAATCTGGTTCGGCATAGACCTGCTTACAGCCGTTTTTCTCAAATAATTCGGCAAGTTCTGTCGATGACTGTTTTCTGCTTCCCCAGATTTCTGTTACATAGACATTTGAAAAATGAAGTCCGTCACAGATTTTCTGAATCATATCTTCAAAATCTTTATCGGAAACGGTTGTAAACAGCAGAGTAATCGGATAGTCATCCTGAAAATACCGCACGGTTTCCACAAATCTTGCAATTCCATCTTCGTTATGGGCACCGTCCACAATCACACCTGGCAATACTGTTTCCATTCTGCCCTGCCATTTTGTATGTTCCATCCCGGCTTTTAAGGTTTCTTTTTCGATTTTATGAACTTCTTTTAATACTCCCATTGTTTCCACCGCAAGAGATGCATTCATCATCTGATATTTTGCAATAAACGGGACGAACAAGTCTATTGTACCATAAATTTTAGAATCATAGGTAAATGAAATTCCATCCGGTGTATAAGAAGTCATCTTCTGGCTTTCCTGTTTTACCTCATAATACGGACAACCCAGTTCTTTTGCCCGATTTTTGATGACTTTTTCGGCTTCTTCTTGATTTCCATCAAAGATAACCGGAACACCTGGCTTGATAATACCGGCTTTTTCACCTGCAATCTTTTCAATCGTATCGCCAAGATATTCCACATGGTCCAGGCTGATAGAAGTAATCACGCAGGCAAGCGGAGAGGTAATTGAGTTTGTCGCATCTAATCGGCCACCCAGTCCGGTTTCTAATACCAGAATATCCACATCTGCCTCATCAAAAATGACCATTCCCATTAAAAATAAGAATTCAAAATAGGTTGGATGGTAATCTCCTGCCTCTACAAGCTCATCTGCAAGCGCTTTAATCTTTAAAAAAGCCTGTAAAAATGCTTCATCTGAAACCATTTCCTCATTAATCTGAAACCGTTCATTAATCTTTATTAAATGCGGGGAAGTAAACAGACCGCACTTATAACCGCCTTCTTCAAACATAGTAGAAAGAAATGCACAGACACTGCCTTTTCCATTTGTTCCTGCTACATGTATGATTTTTCGTTTTTTATCCGGACTTCCCAGTAAATCCAGACATTTTCTGGTATGTTCTAATTTATTTTTCGTCGTAAATTTCGGAATTTCTTCTATGTATGCAACTGCTTCTTCGTAAGTAAACAAAAATTAATCCTTCTTTCTTTTGTCATTTCCCTAAAAAATCACCGCTCCATTCACAATGATAAGGGTCACTTACCATTATAATGAAGCGGTGACAATATGCAAGCAAATTATGTCGGTTATAAACTTTTTCTTCTACTGTGCCTCGACAGTATTTTCGGATTCCTGAGGTGATGCCTCGTTTTCCACCGCATCTGCTTTTTCATCTGTCTTTGTTTCTGTTTGTCCCTCTGTCTGCGAACCAGTATCTGTCTGTGTTGTGTCCTCTGTGGATTCATCGGATTCCTCTGTTCGTGCTTCAGAGGTTTCATGATAAATCTGTGTTTCTGTCCGGCTTAATACTTTTCGAGTGGAGCTGTTACTGCGGATTGCAATATCTACCTCATCGCCATCCTGTAAATCTGCATCGGTCAAAAGAAGGGTTGTCGGACTGACATAAGTCACTTCCACAAGTTCTCCATTGACCTCAAGATAAGCCGACTGTGTGAAATTCGTACCGGTAATATAATACCTGCCCTCCGAAATCTTTTCGATTTTATCTAAGGTTACCTCTTCCACACCAAGATGCAGTTTTTCTTTCTTGTATGGATTTTTTCCATCATAAACATACTGTTTTCCATATAAGATATCATACTGCAGCATTTCCAAATCTACCTGATAATTTTTCGTCTGTCGTCTTGCCTGATGGTAACGGAAAATATTTCCTTCATGAATTCCTACACGATTCATTACCTCCGCTGCCATCTGATAAGATGCAATATTGGCATCTTTTTTCTCCAGTCCCATGTTATCCCAGATAACATATTCCGTCTGGAACAGATAACGGTTTTCCAAATCTTCCACAGTCAGTCCCATAGTAGGAAGATGATCCCCATACATTACAAGCACCACATCTTCATCAAACTGAGATAAGGTATCCGTCAGTTCTTTTACAAACTGATCCATCTCATAAATCTGATTGCAGTAATATTCCCATTTATTATTTAATTCCTCTGTACTCGAACCGCTTACCGTAATCTTCGGGTCATCAATTGTCGGTTCTTCCGGATAATCACCATGTCCCTGTACAGAAATCGTATAAATATAATCCGGGTCATCTGTTTCATTTAATGCCTGCATGATATATTTGGTCAGATTGTGGTCACGCATCCAGTCATTTGGATTTGTATCATCCTGTTCGGACATATACTCTTCAGACGTAAAAGTATCAAAACCAAGATTTGCAAATACGCTTCTTCTTCCATAGAAGTTTGCTTCATTGTTATGAACCGCATGGGTACGATATCCGAGATTTTTCAGTACATAAGGTGCACTCTCACAGGTAGTCTCTCTCAGAATACTCTTATAAGGATATTCCCCAGGTCCAAAATAATGCATACTCATTCCTGTAATGGATTCAAACTCTGTATTGGCAGTACCTGCACCGACAGAGGGAACCTTATAATATCCTGAAGAATATTCCTTCATCAGCTTACGGAATGTCGGAATCGGATCTTCTGAAATATTCAGGTAATTAACCAGCGTAGGATCAAAGAATGATTCCAACTGCAAAAACAGAATATTCGGACGCTTTTCTTCCTGCGTTTCCGGGAGATTCTTTTCCGTCTTCTCAATTCTTTTGATTTCTTTCTC
>JAIIAN010000033.1 GCA_022717655.1 Bacillota bacterium
ACCTTGGCTTGAGGCTGAGGTGGTTTTTATTTTACTTTGATTAATTATACATAATTTTCAGAAAATAACTTGACTGCCGGATGTTGATGCTTTATAATCTAATAAGTAGAAAAATCTGAAAATTACAAAGATAAGGAGCTGGTAAGGTGCCGACACAGGAGCTGACTGAGGTACAGCAAATAGTTCAAGAGCTGTGCTTAATGAATAATAAGTTTATGAATAAGGTCTTTGAAAACAATATTCCTGCAGCAGAATTGTTATTGCGCATTATTTTGAAAAATGATAAAATCAAAGTGAAAGAAGTTAAGGTGCAGAATTTTATCCAAAATCTTTATGGGCATTCGGCACAAATGGATATTCTGGCACAGGATGAGGCAGGAGTATACTTCAATGTTGAGGTGCAACGCAGTGATGAAGGTGCGCCAGCCAAAAGAGCACGCTTTTACAGCAGCTTGCTGGACAGTAATTTACTGAAGGCCGGTAAGCAATACGAGCAGCTGCCGGTTACCTATGTAATTTTTATCACTGAAAATGATGTGCTTCAAGGGAATCTGCCTTTATATGATATTGATAGAGTAATTAAACAAAACGGTGCTGATTTTGGCGATGGTACGCATATCGTTTATGTAAACAGTAAGGTACAGGATGATACACCGTTAGGCAGGCTGATGCAGGATTTTTACTGTAAGGATCCCGCAAGGATGCATTATAGTGAATTAGCTGCGAAATGCGGATATTTGAAAAATGTAAAGGAGAGTGAAGCTGATATGCAGGATATTATTGAACAATACGCAGAGAAAAGAGCACAAAAGGCTGTTGCAGAAAACGATAAGAAAGTTGTTGCAAAGCTCCTAGGCAAAGGAATGTCGATTGAAGAGATAGCAAGTATATTGGATATAACAGAAGAACGGGTAAGAGAACTGGCAGACAAGCGCAGTGCCTAAGCTGCTATTTGCAAAACACAAAGGAGCGTGAAGCTTACATGCAGGATATTATTGAAGAATATGCAGAGAAAAGAGCACAAATGGCTGTTGCAGAAGCAGAAAGAGAAAATAATAAGAAAATTGTAGTAAAGCTTTCAGCTAAAGGAATGTCAGTAGAAGAGATAGCAAGTATTTTGGAGATAACAGAAGCACAGGTAAGAGAGCTGGCAGAAAAGCGCAGTGCCTGAAACAATAATAATTTAAAACGAAAAATACCCTCGGTTTGCAGTGAATTTGTAAGTCGAGGGTTTTGCTTTTAGTGCAACCTAATATAAAAATTAACTTTTAGCGTAATTTTCCGGAAAAGCATTTTTACTGCGTTTATCCTAGCAGTGTGCTATAATATAAACATACTATCGCCGGCAGCAGCTGGAGCAGCTTCTGCCTTTTGTTAACAGAGGTAAAAAATATGCAAGAATTTTTAATTGTAAAGGGTGCGCGACAGCACAACCTGAAAAATATAACAGTAGAAATACCGCGCAATAAAATGGTAGTTATCACAGGCCTCAGCGGTAGCGGCAAAAGCAGCCTGGCCTTTGATACAATTTATGCCGAAGGCCAGCGCCGCTATGTGGAATCACTTTCGGCCTACGCCCGCCAGTTTTTGGGACAGATGGACAAGCCGGATGTGGACTACATCGAAGGCCTGAGCCCGGCAATTTCCATCGACCAGAAGACAACGAGCCGCAATCCGCGTTCTACCGTAGGTACGGTCACGGAAATATACGATTACCTGCGTCTTTTGTTCGCACGCGCAGGTGAACCGCACTGCCCTAAATGCGGCAAGCTCATCGAGCAGCAGAGCGTGCAGCAGATAGTCGACAAGGTGCTGGAGCTGCCGCAGGGAAGCCGCTTTATGGTGATGGCGCCGCTGGTGCGGGGGCGCAAGGGTGAGCATATGCGTGTGCTCGACGATATGCGGCGTGCAGGCTATGTGCGTATGTATATTGACGGCGAGGTGCGCACGCTGGACGAGGATATCCGTCTGGAGAAAAACAAGAAGCACAGCCTTTCTGTAGTTATCGACCGTCTGGCAGTGCGCGAAGGCATCAGGCAGCGTTTGACGGATTCCGTGGAAACGGCGCTGAAGCTGGCCGATGGCTTTGCGGAGGTGGCAACACTGGGAGAAGCAACGGAAACGCAGCTTTTCAGCGAGCATTTCGCCTGCAATGACTGCGGCATCAGCCTGCCGGCGATTGAACCGCGTCTGTTTTCCTTCAATAATCCCTTCGGTGCCTGCCCGGACTGCACCGGTCTTGGTATGCATATGGAGTTTGACAAGGCTTTGATAGTTCCTGACGCTGACAAGAGCTTTGCCGACAGGTGCATTGCCTGCTTCAGCAACAATCTGAATTCCTATTTTATGAAGCAGCTGGGCGCAGTGCTTGCTGCCTACGGCTATAGCTACGACACCAAATGGAATGAGCTGACGCCCGAGATGCAGCAGCTTTTGTGGGACGGTGCTGGCGAGAGCAAGTTTAAGTTCCTGTACGAAAATCTGCAGGGTGAAGTTAAGGAGCATAACACAACCTTTGACGGTATTTTGAACGTGCTGCGCCGTCGTTATCGTGAAGCCTTCAGCGATGCTATGCGTCAGGACTTGGAGGAGTTTATGACGAGCACTCCCTGCGCTGCCTGCCACGGCAGCCGCTTGAAGCCGGAGGCACTGGCAATTCTTATCGGCGGTAAAAATATCTGCGAGGTTACGGCGCTGACGGTGCGCGACTGCCTGCAGTTCTTTAAAAAGCTGGAGCTGACGCCGAAGCAGCAAATAATTGCGCATCAGGTTTTGAAGGAGATTATGGCGCGTCTGCAGTTCCTCAATGACGTAGGCCTTGATTACCTGACGCTCGACAGAAGCGCCGGTACGCTGAGCGGCGGCGAAGCGCAGCGCATACGTCTGGCAACGCAGATAGGCAGCGGCCTGACAGGCGTACTGTATATTCTGGACGAACCGAGCATTGGTCTGCACCAGCGCGATAACGGTAAGCTGCTGGAAACACTCAAGCATTTGCGTGATTTGGGCAATACGCTGATTGTTGTCGAGCATGATGAGGAAACGATGTATGCTGCCGACCAGATTATCGACATCGGTCCGGGAGCAGGCGAGCATGGCGGTGAAGTGGTGGCACAGGGTACAGTGGAAGAAATTAAGCAGGTGCCTGCATCCGTTACCGGTACCTATCTTAGCGGCCGCAAATTTATCCCGGTTCCTAAGCATCGCCGCGAGTGCGATGGCAGGATGCTGACGATTCACGGTGCCCGCGCCAACAATCTCAAAAATATTGATGTCAGCATTCCGCTCGGAGTCTTTACTGTAGTAACAGGCGTGAGCGGCAGCGGCAAATCAACATTGATAAACGATATTCTCTATAATTCCCTGGCTGCCAAGCTCAACGGTGCGCGCTTGCGTGCTTCCGAGCATGACAGCATCGAGGGCATAGAATATACGGATAAGGTAATCAACATCGACCAGTCCCCAATCGGACGCACACCGCGCTCCAATCCCGCAACCTATACCGGCGTCTTTGATTTTATCCGCGAGCTGTTCAGCCAGACCAACGAGGCCAAGCTGCGAGGCTATAAGGCAGGACGCTTCAGCTTTAACGTCAAGGGAGGACGCTGCGAGGCCTGCAAGGGCGATGGTATGAATAAGATAGAAATGAACTTCCTGCCGGACGTTTACGTTCCTTGCGAGGTTTGTCACGGTGCACGCTATAACCGCGATACGCTGGAGGTGCATTACAAGGGCAAATCCATCGCTGAGGTTCTTGATATGACGGTAAGCGAGGCCTGCGAGTTCTTTAAGAATCAGCCGCGCATTTACCGCAAGCTGGCAGTGCTGGAGGATGTAGGCCTTGGCTACATTCATTTGGGACAGGCAGCGACGACGCTGAGCGGCGGCGAAGCACAGCGCGTAAAGCTGGCAACGGAGCTTTCGCGCCGCAGTACGGGACGCACCGTGTATATCCTGGACGAGCCTACGACAGGCCTGCATATTGCGGACGTGCACAAGCTGCTGGATGTGCTGCAGCGTCTTGTTGAAGGCGGTGACAGCGTTATCGTCATCGAGCATAATCTGGACGTTATCAAGGTGGCGGATTACATTATCGACCTCGGTCCAGAGGGCGGCGACAAAGGCGGTACTCTGGTGGCAAGCGGTACGCCGGAAGAAGTAGCGAAGGTCAAAAAATCCTACACCGGACAGTACATCAAGCAGGAGCTGGCGAAGGCGAAAAAGAACGGGTGGTACGTATGACAGAATTAGCCGCAGGCTTTAGCGACAATATAAAAAATGCCTTGGCCGTACTGCCGGAAAAGCCCGGTGTTTACCTGATGCACGATGCCTCCGGCAAGGTTATCTATGTCGGCAAGGCCGTTGTACTGAAAAACCGCGTGCGCAGCTACTTTCGTAATCTGGCCAGCCATACGCCGAAGGTGAAGGCAATGGTGGCGAAAATAGCGGAGATTGAAACGATTGTTACCTCCAGCGAGGTAGAAGCACTGATTCTAGAGTGCAACTTGATTAAAAAATATCGCCCGCGTTACAATATCAGCCTGAAGGATGACAAAACATATCCCTATCTTAAGGTTACCATGCAGGAGGATTTCCCGCGTTTATATGTGACGCGCAGGCAGCTGCGTGACGGTGCACGTTATTACGGACCTTATGCCGACGCCGGAGCCATGCATGCCACGGTAAAGCTGCTGCGCAGCATGTTTCCCCTGCGCACCTGCCGCAAAATGAACGTGGACCGACCATGCCTGAACTACCACATCAAGCGTTGCCTTGCGCCCTGTGCCGGTTATATCAGCAAGGCGGATTATCATAAGATGATTAAATCCGTCTGCATGGTGCTGGACGGACGCACCACGGAGCTGGAGCGTGATTTGAAGCAGCAGATGCAGGAGGCAGCGGATAACTACGCCTTTGAGGAGGCTGCCAGACTGCGCGACCAGCTGCAGGCTGTGGCACGTCTGAACGAGGCGCAGAAGGCTGTCACCAATAACGGCGGCGATATGGATATCTTTGGCCTGGGGCAGGATATGACTGGCCTGTGCGTGCAGTTGTTTTTCGTGCGCAAGGGCAAGCTCATCGGCAGAGATAATTTCTTCTTGCCCGACGGCGGCGATACGCCGCAGGAGGTTATAACAGCCTTTGTGAAGCAGTATTATAACGAAGCAACCTTTATTCCCAAGGAAGTAGTGCTGCCGTATTTGCCCGAGGAGGATGAAAAGCAGCTTATTGAAACCTGGCTGGCAGACAAGGCACAGCGAAGGGTGGAGCTGCTGCTGCCGCAGCGTGGCGTGAAAAAGGATTTGCTGAAGCTGGCGAATGAAAATGCCATCAAGCTGCTTAATGAACGCCTGCGTAAGGGCAGCCTGTCGCTGAAAAATGACATGCAGGCAGCCGAAGAGCTGCAGCAGGCCTTGGGCTTGGAGCATCCCCTGGAGCGCATGGATTGTTTCGATATCAGCCATACGCAGGGCAGCGAAACCGTTGCTTCCATGGTTGTGTTCCGCAACGGCACCAGCAGCAAGAAGGATTACCGCAGATATAAAATCGTTTCGGCAGAAGGCAAGCCTGATGATTTCAAATCCATGCAGGAGGTTGTCTACCGTCGTTACCGGGATTATGAGGACTTGCCCAGCCTGGTGGTTATCGACGGCGGCAAGGGCCAGCTGAGCTCGGCGCTGGAGGTTATCCGCGGCCTTGGCCTTGACGATTTGCCGGTTGTAGGCCTGGCCAAGCGCGAGGAGGAAATCTTTAAGCCGCACCAAAGCGAAAGCATCATGCTGGACCGTGAAGGCGCTGCGTTGCACCTCATTCAGCGCATCCGCGATGAGGCGCACCGCTTTGCTATTACCTACCACCGCAAGCTGCGCGGTAAGCGCAATCTTGTTTCCGTGCTCGACCATGTGGAGGGAATCGGTCCTAAGCGTCGGCAGGAGCTGTGGAAGGCGTTCAAAACGTTGGACGCTATGCGTGCGGCGAGTGTTGAAGAATTAGCTGCGGTAGAAGGCATGAACCATGCGGCGGCGCAGACGCTGTACGACTTCTTCCGCTTGGATTTGCCGGAAAAGCAGCAGGCACTGCAGTAAAAAGGTTCACAGCTATTTTGCAGAATATCCTCGCATACTATGCTATAATAATTATAGGTCAAAAATAATAATTATTATGTAGCTCGCGCTTAGCTTTGCTTAAAAGCGCAGGCTATGGCAAGAGGAGGACGAAGCTAATGGCAAAATGGGTATGTGATGTTTGTGGTTATGTGTATGATCCTGAGGTTGGCGATCCCGATAACGGCGTTGCTGCAGGCACTGCCTGGGAAGATGTACCGGAAGAGTGGGTTTGCCCTCTTTGCGGCGTAGGCAAGGACCAATTCTCTGAAATGTAAAATTTAAGAGTAGATAGCAAACGAGGCTGGGAAAAAACCAGCCTTGAACAGAAAAACCAGTGGAGGTTTACCGTCAGGTAAATTCCCACTGGTTTTTTAGTGCAAAAAATTAAAAAATACTTAACTCTAGCGATTCTTTAATTTGTGAAGTTGGTTTTCCTCAACCTCGTTGATGTTACTTATCAATTATAAAGATTTTTGTATTTCTCGTAGACAGAATGCAGCAGCTCTTTACTTTCCGCTTCGGAATAAACCATGCTGCTTTCCGGCAGGTAAACCAGAAAATCATGGAATGCATGCACCAAGCTTAATTCCTGCAGATGGAAGATATACTGTCCTTTATTGGGACTGAAGTAATATATAATAATATTTTGTTCGCTTGGCGCGCAAATACAGATAGGCGAAGGCACAGAGAGCTTTTCGCTGCGCACAATCCTTGGCGTGAAGCTGCCATCATCAACGCTGTTGATAATGTTCTTTAAAAGCGTCAGGCGTTGCGGCGGCGTCAGGTAGGTGTACATGAAATCAGGGATTTCCGTTACACGTCCTGTTTCCATAAAGAGGTTTAGGCCCTCCAACGTAAAGGAAATATGATGTGTACTGTATTGTGCGCGGATTTTGTCAAAATAAGCAGCAATAACACCTTGCATTTCTGGCGGGATAATGTCAGTGTTCAATCTATCCATGAGGATACTTTCCGGGCAGAAGCTGGGGAAGCAAGGCTGGTAAAAAAGCTCATGCACTTCTTCAGCGTTTATTTCCTCGTCGCTGAGGAAGGTGGACTGCAAATATTCCTCCGGCGTAGGATGGAAGGTGTGGCAGATAGGATTGGCAACACTGAGGCTTTTTTGAAAGGTATCACCGGTGAGTGCTACCATATCCTGCGAATTGCAAAGCACAGCCTTATCCTGTTCATAGGACACTGCCAGCACGAAATCACTGGTGATAATCTTGAACGGCAGCATGCTGGTGTTGTTGAACAGTGTATCAACATTATCATAAACATAGTAAGGATGGAAAACTTCACATTGGAATAAAATTGGCACAAGCTTTTGCAGGATGTTAAGATTATAGGTGGTGCTTTTATGTCCTTCGTTTTTGTCAAAAACGATGATAGCTTCCACAAGCGTATTGTTGCGGTTAAGATCCATGGAAGTAAGACAATCAAAAATATATTGATATTCAGGCTGTACCATTAATTTGATGTGGCCTGATTTTTTATTGGCTTCAATCTCTAAAACAGCTTTTAAAATGCGATTGATATTGCCCTGACCGTTGATTATTTTCAGAGCTTCATTCATTTCAAGCATGTCCTGCACACCTGTGGGAATCACAAGCTCGTTGGCAGAATTCATATCGTAAAAACTGGAGATAATTTTGCTGACATGCTCACGACGGAAAAAGTTTTCTTCTCCCATATGTGATATATGATAGGCGCGCAGTAATTCTGCTGTTTCACTGGGATTGAGCATCATGGCTTTGGCGATGGCAGTTACGTCTGCAACATTCGCAGGCATACGTTTACCAACCTTCATGTGCTGTATCATTGTTCTGTCTACACCGCTAATTTTTGAGATAGTGACAACAGTTAAGTTTTTAGTTTCTAAATAGTTTTTAAGTGTATCCGCAAATAATGTCATAAGCAAAACCCTTCCTAAAATAGTTCATCGTCAATATTTATATTATAGATGAATTTGTGACAATAATAAAGCCTCGAATAACTAAAAAGGCTGTCACAAAAGTTGTCACATATGTTTCTTGTGTGGCAAATTGGTTATAATTAGATATATAAGGGAAAATAGAAGATTAGCAAAAACAATGTAAAAATATTTAGAAAATAATGTAAGTAGTTAGTTATGGATGAAATCCTTCTTATTGCGCATTTGTATAGTGAGGGGTACAACGTTCAGATAAGATGAATAGAGGGGTGGAAAAGAAGGTGGGATACAATGGAGATTGTAGGGATTGTCTTTATTATCGTGATTATTTCCATCAAACTGCGCGTGATGAATGGCGTTGTGATTATGCCGGAGAATATTTTAACGATAGATATGGCAACACTTGCAGAGATTATGTTGATAGAGAAGCTTATGAGCGGAGAAAAAGAGCTGATGAACAAAAAACGCAGGATTTGAAGGACATTGTTGTTGGGGTTAGTGTGGCTGAAGATTTTCAGGAAATGCAAGAATTGGAAGAGGAGCACCGAGGAGAAAAATCAACTAGCTTTGGATGTATAACTTGGATAATTATTATTGCTGTTTTATTTGGAGTAGTTGGCATGATAGATAAGATTCTACCAGCACCGTTAAGTTATATACCGTTTGCATTAGTCATGTATGGATTGTACAAGATGCATAAGGTGTTTTTTGGTAGGAGTGAGACTAATACGCTGTTAATAGTTTTAGGCGCTATGATGGCGTTTGGGTTATTTGTGGCGGCGTTGATGAGAAGATAGGTTTATTGGAGGTAATATATTATGAAAAAGATTTTTTTATTAGTAACATTATTATTGAGCCTGGCAAGTGTGGCGTTTGCGTCAACAACGCAATTTAATCAACCAGTATATTTAGGCTGGTATGCGAATACGAGAGCTGGTGGGCCTAGTCCTGCTATAGCTAAAGGATATGATTATAAAACTTACGATAGCTTCACGTTCGGCAGAGGTTCAGAAGCATTAACGTTTAAATTTGCAAATCATTATTATAATGGGAGAGCGGGATCATCCCATACTAAGGGTGTATATGTAGGTGAAAACTTCATCTTAAAAAATATAGTTGCATGTCCAGAAATATATAAAATAACGGATAATCATGGTAGAACGTTTTATTTATCAAAGGGCATAACTAGCGGACCGTCGCAAGTTTTTCTGCTTATGGGGAAATGCGCTAATAGTTACTATAATTATATAGGAATTGCTGATTTAAAAAATTATTGTGCAGATATAGAGTTTATGGATCATAATGGTGCTCCACGTTTAGGTGAAATAAATATACAAGGTAATAAAATCATATTGCCATATACTAGGTCGTATAGCAAAAATAATACTTATATAGCAGGTGAATTTATTTTTGAATGGGATGATAATGTGCAGTGGTTTGGAATTAAACATGTTGAGTATTGAAAGAAATTAGGCTTATAACAATTCTTATATATAGGAGAAATACAAATGGCAGATATGGATATCTTGATAAAAGCATCTTTGTTACATGATATAGGAAAACTGTGTTGTTATTCAGATAGCAACATAAAGAATTATTCTGAAGCAAGTATAGAATTTTTAAGTAATGTTTCAGAAGATAGCGATTATGCTAGAAAGATACTGAATTGTATAAGTGCTTTTAATAGCATTTCTATACCTAAAGCAAGCGACGATAATAATGTGGCTTATATTATATACGAAGCAAATAATATAGCAAATAGTGAAGAAGAATATATCTCAAAAAGTATAGATGAACCTAATTGTCTGCATAGTATTTTTAATATTTTTGGAGATATTAAATCTAAAGATGTTTCTAATTATTATCCTATAGAGTTAAGTGGAAAGAATAAATTTAATTATCCTTATGTTTATAATAAAACAAATGCATTAAAAAAAGAATATAAAAAATTAGTAGATATCCTTGCTTATAGTTTTCAAGCTGAACCATTTGAAAAAATGGATAATAATCGCTTATTAACTATTCTAGAGGACACAGTATCATTTGTTTCAGATTGTACGAATAGAAAATCAGTATCTGACATTTCTCTTTATATCCATTCTAAAATCACTGCAGCTATAGCAAGCTGTATGTATCAATACTTTGCAGCTAAAAACATAACGGATTATAAAAAATTCTGCTTTAGCAAAGCGAATGCAGAATTTAGAAATGAGGCTGCCTTTCTGCTGATTTCCGGTGATTTTTCTGGTATTCAAAGCTTTATCTATACCATTCCATCTAAGGGAGCGTTAAAATCCTTACGTGGGCGTTCCTTCTATCTGGAAATCCTCATGGAAAATTTTATAGATGAAATGCTTGAAGCCTTAGATTTATGTAGAGCTAACCTGCTTTATACGGGTGGTGGACATTTTTATGTTTTAGCAGCCAATACGGAAAAGACCAGGCAGACTATTGAGGCACTGAAGGTGAAGTTTAACCAGTGGCTGCTAGCAAAATTTGGTACGCAGCTATATATGGCTATGGGATATGCTCAGTGCTCTGCTAATGATTTACGTTCATCTGGTACGCAAAGAAATGTTTTTGCTGCTGTTAGCAAGGAGCTTAATAAGGACAAGCTTTGTCGTTATGACGCAGATAGCTTAGAGCAGCTTTTTGATAGTAATAGCATTTATAATAAGAATATGGATAAGGCAAGAGAATGCTCTATCTGCCATTTATCTAGTACGGAGCTGCAGAAGGTTGATAATATCAGTGAAGGCTATGTTTGTTCTACCTGCGCTGGCTTATATGAATTAGGTGGAGTTTTATTTCAAAAAGAAGTATTTGTAATCCTGGATACAGCGGTGGAAAACAGCTTAGAGGTATTTGGCAGCGATAAGCAGCTTTATCTTGCTGTTGTAAATAACAAGGAGCTGGAAAAATACGCTGATCATATAGTGCGCATTTACAGCAAGAATGAGGCAGTAACAGGAAAGTTTATCAGCACACGCTTGTGGCTTGCTGATTACTATTCTGCTGGTGAAAAGGGAGAAGTCTTAGAGTTTGAAAAATTAGCAGAAGCTTGCTGTGATGGGCAGCATGGTATTAAGCGCCTTGGTGTATTGCGAGCCGACGTGGATAATTTAGGTGCGGCTTTTATTGGTGGATTTGTACATCAGCAGGCAGCTGAGCCTGAAAAATATGCTACCTTATCGCGCTATGCAGATTTATCTAGAGACTTAGGTTTGTTTTTTAAGCTGGCAGTAGATAAGCTTTGCAAGGGTGAATTAACAGGCTTTGATATCAACGATAAACAGCAGCCCTTTAGCTTATTTGGTTTGTCTAAGGATAAACAGCGCAAGGTACACGTAGTTTATTCCGGTGGTGACGATATGTTTATTGTTGGCGCGTGGGATGAGCTTTTAGAGCTGGCTGTTGATATCAGGAGAGCCTTTAGTAAGTTTACTAATGATAAGCTGAGCTTTTCTGCTGGCTTGGCGTTATTTAATCCTGGTTATCCGATTAGCAAGATGGCAGAAATTACAGGTATGCTGGAAGGTGCAGCGAAGGATAATGGTAAAAACAGTATTGCTCTTTTTGGCTTAGAGACAGAGCAGCATGATAGGGAAACAAAGCTTGCGTGTAAGCATGTCTATCAGTGGCCAGATTTTACCGCTAAGGTGTGTGCAGAAAAGCTGCAGTTTTTGTTGAACCATCTTACCTTTGAGAATGCTGAAAATAAAATTAAGGCAGGTATTTCCTTGCTGTACAGACTGCTTGATTTAATTGAGTATAAGCAGAACGATAAGATTGATATCGCACGCTTTGCTTATACTTTGGGCAGAATGCAGCCAGCTAGTAGAGATAATCCATCCTTGCAGGCTTGCTATGCTGAGTTTAGCCAGCAGATGTATCAATGGTATATTCATGAAGAGGATAGAAAACAGCTTTTTACAGCGCTTAATTTGTTAATTTACTATAGACGTGAGGCGAAGGAGGCTTAATAACGGTTATGAATGATATGCGTTCACAATTTGCTAAGCTTGGTTATGGACAAGCTTCGAAACCAGCAGGGAATAGACAAGGCTATGGTCAAAATCAAGGCTATAATAAGAATACAGCTCCTACTTTTGTGTTAACTTTGAACTATGATCCCATTGATGATGCAGAAAAGGTAATCAACCATCTTGAAAAAGATAAATATGGTAATATTGCGTTGACTACTTCGCAGATTAGAAAATTTTTAACTGCGGTTAATGTCGTAAGAAATAAGGTTGACTTGTATATAGCTCAAAATAAGGATGCTTATGAGCTTTCTATTGAATTAGCGGCAGAAGTAAAATTTTTAAAGGTAAATTTGTTGTATCAGGCAGGTAGAGCTAAAGCTGTTAAGGACTTCATGGAGATAAGCAATTTAGCTGCTATTATTGGCGATGTAGACAAGAATATCAAGAAATTTCAAAGGCTCTGCAAATATGTAGAAGCGTTAGTTGCTTATCATAAGTTTATGGGAGGTAAGGACAAATGACGGACGAAGCTAAGCGAGTGCCAAAGACTTTACAAGGCAAAATTATAATTACGGGTATTTTAAATGTGCTTACAGGTATGCACATTGGTGGTAGCAGTGAATTTGCTCCGATTGGTGCTGTAGACAGTCCGTTCATTCGTGATCCCTTTACTCATGCGCCCATTATCCCTGGCAGTTCAATTAAAGGAAAAATGAGAACCTTATTGGCAAAGCTTTCCTGTAATGATTATATTTTAAATGCCATTGATAAGGATAATGCTGTTGTCAGCCGTCTGTTTGGTGCAAGTGGTAAAAATTACGCTCTGCCTGCACGCTTGCAGTTCTTTGATTTGTTTGTGACGGAAGCAACTAAGAAAAATTTTACTGCTATTGAAACAGATACCTATATTGGCGAAGTAAAATTTGAAAATACTATTAGCAGAACCTCTGGTGTAGCCAATCCACGCCAGATTGAGCGTGTGCCTGCTGGTGCAGAATTTGTTTTTAAGCTGGTTTACAACGTAGAAAGTTTAGAAGAGGCTGAGGAGGATTTAAAAACTTTGGCAATAGGTTTTAAACTTTTAGAAAACGATTATCTTGGCGGTCATGGCTCTCGTGGCTATGGTCGCGTGCAATTGCAGGATATTCAGCTGAAGCCTATTGGTGATTTTGCTTTAAATTTAACCAAATACGAAGCAATGTTTAAGGATTGATTGCTTATGATTTATTACGCTTTTACGCTTAAATTTCTAACACCAGTGCATTTTGGTGATACTGCCAGCGGGGGCAATCTGGATAAGATTGCTTTAAGCTGTAGCGCAGATACCCTATTTGCGGCTTTATGTAATGAAGCTGCAGCGCTGGATAGCATTATATTAGAGAAGCTTATTGCTGGCGTTAGGGAACAAAAAATAGTTTTTTCCAGCTTGTTTCCTTACTATCGTACAGAAAATGAAGACTTATATCTGTATCTGCCAAAGCCTTTACTTCAAATGGAGGCCAAAAAGCAAAACAGCAAAAGCTTTGCCGAGATGAAGCAGCTAGCCACGAAGCTGAAAAAGCAAAAGAAAACTAGCTATATCCGTGCCTCCGAGCTGCAAGCCTGGTTAAAAAATTGTCAGAAGGGTCAGCTCACTGATTATGAGGTGCCTGAATTTGCTGCTCCCTTTGTAGCAGGTAGAGTAAATTTACGTGAAGATAAGCCTCTACCATATTTTGTTGGTAGCTATATTTTTGACAAGAATGCTGGTCTTTATTTTCTTTGTGGTGTTGAGGATGATAACGAAGAAGATATTGCATGGATAAATGATTTGCTTAAACAGCTTGGTATGACAGGTATTGGTGGCAAACGCAGCAGTGGTTACGGTAAGTTTGAATTAGTGGGTGATTATTGTAATATCAATCCTGATAGTGGTGTTTATGATGATGATGTAGCTATAGGTGAGATGCTATTTAATAAAGAGAGCAGCATACAGATGTGTCTTGCTCCTGTATGTCCGTTAGCAGAAGAGATTGCTGCTGTCAAACAGGGGGCTTATAAGCTGGTGAAGCGCGGCGGTTTTATTTCTTCGCCTGTGACAGGTGAAAATATGAAGCGGAATAGTGTTTATATGCTGGCAGAGGGCTCGTGCTTTGCAAAACGCTTGCAGGGAAGCCTATTAAGGCAAGAGGTAGATGGGATTGAGCATCCTGTTTATCGTGACGGTGTAGGAATGTTTGTGGGGTTGAAGAATGAATGAGCTAAATTTTCAACAAGAGGTTGGCAGGTTATGCCTGCAAATTATTACACCTGTCTATATTGGTGATGGGACTAAGCTGACAGCGAAGGATTATTTTTACTCTTCTAAAGAGCAAAAAGCATATTTTTTCAATGTTCGTAAGTGGCATCAGTTTATTTATCAACATGGGTTATTTTCTGCTTACGAAAAGTATATCAGTAATGTTCATGATAAAAGAAATTTACTAACTTGGCTAGAAGAACATGATTTCACATTGGAAGATGTGAAAGATATTATTACTAGTGAGTCATTTGCAACAGTGAATATTATTAATGTAGAAAAAAAGAATACGCTTAATGATGTGGATAAGCACGTTCATCAGTTAGATGGTTCTTTATATGTGCCTGGCAGTAGTATTAAGGGTGCCTTTAGAAGTGCTATTTTACATGCATTGCTGAAGAAAAAGCCAGCTATTAAAAATAGATATTGGCAGCTAGTTAATGCAGAGATTAATAAGCCTTATTTTAATCCAAGAAAAAGTTTAAACCGTCTAACTACCAATTTGGAAAACGATTTACTGCATACCTTACAGCTTGAGGAAAAGCATAAGCCTGTACCTAGTAATAATGCAGTATGTAGCTCACTTCGTGGCTTACAGGTTAGCGATACTTTGCGTAGTGAAAATATACAGGTAGCTATTTTGCAGAAAATAGATGCTGGCTTTAATAAATTTGGCAAGGCTGGTTTTCATCCGTTGCCAATTTTTAAAGAATGTATGCTTCCTGGAGCTAAGCTGATGTTTGATGTAAAATTAGATAAAGCAATGATGGCTACTGTAGGTATTAATAGTATTGATGATTTACTTTCAATAACACAACAATATGTTGATGAAATAATTCGCATTTTAAAGGATGCATTTAAAAAAGAACATCCTGATCCATTCTGTGGTATTGATGCAGCTAATATTTTTGTTGGAGGTAATGTTGGATTTCATAGTAAAACATTATTAGCATTACTGGCTCCAGATGATAATACAGCTAAAAATACTATAAAAGTACTATTAAATAAAGAATTTCCAAAGCACGAACATATTATATATGATAAATTTGCTTCTCCGCGTCTGCTAAAGTGCACTATATATAACGGGGAATTGCTTATGATGGGCTTAGCAGAGGTGCGACGCATATGATACAAGCATTGGAAATTAAATTGGCAGCGCCAGCGGCAGTTAAGCTACCACAATCTGCCTGCTCACTTTTGCATGGTGTGCTGATGGAGCAGATAGATAGTGCATATGCGGATTTTTTGCATCAGAATGCGTTGCGTCCCTATAGCCAATATCTGCATTTTGAAAAAGAAAAAAATGCTTTGTATTGGCGGATAACAGCGCTGAATGAGGAAGCCAAGAATGAAATTTTGGCAGCTGCCTTTGCGCTGCCGCAGACGGTGCTTTTAAAGCAAAAAAATATAGAGCTGCAGCTTGTGAGTAAGGAGCTTTTGCCAGCTACGGATTATGGCAGCCTGGCAGAAAAATATTTTACTCAGCCCTTAGCTAGCAGATATTTAAGTCTGGATTTTATTACCTCGTGTAGCTTTAAAAGTGAAGGACAATATGTTATTTTTCCCCAGGTACCATTTTTGTTGCGTAGCCTGATTAAGCGCTGGAATGCTTTTGCAGATAGGGAAAGGCTGGATGCGCAGGGCTTGGTGGATGATTTGGCGCAGGATGTGTATGTTGCAGATTATAAGCTGCGCTTGCAGCCCTTTAGCGTCGATGGAGCACGCATCCCTGCCTTTAGGGGGAATTATACGTTAGGCATGAAGAATAATCTGATGAGTAATAGAATAATTGCTATGCTTGGCGACTATGCTAATTATTGTGGCATTGGTATTAAAACTGCGCTGGGGATGGGCGCGGTGCGCACGTCGTTGAAGGAGAAGTTTTATTGATTTGCGCCGCTCCGCTTGTGGAGCGGATTTGAGGAGATTTTTATGTGTAAGGCCTTTTGTGAAGCTGTCGCTGCTGGGACTGCGCCGCAAGGTGCGGCGCGCAGCCTTGCAGCAGATGGCTTTGTAAAAGCAGGATTTTAGATGTAACCCCAAAGTTGGGGACGGAAATAAACCACTGCCATTTTCATATGAACATTTAGGTCTTATTTTAGATGTAACCCCAAAGTTGGGGACGGAAAATGGAACAACCATAGTATCCTCAGCAGCGAATGCTAATTTAAGATGTAACCCCAAAGTTGGGGACGGAAACAATAATTTTGCGATTGATAGCGCTTGCCATTTCAATTTCAGATGTAACCCTAAAGTTGGGGACGGAAACAGGCTGCTAGAGCCTGAATTTATCACTAGTACTTTCATTTAAAGATTATCCCCGAGAAGGGGACGGAAACTCATATCCAAAAGTATACACAAATGCTAAAATGCACAATAAAAAAATAATCCCCGAGAAGGGGACGGCGTTAGCCTAAACAAAAATTAAAGGAGGACAAGCCTATGACTATTTTGTACACACCTGCTGGAGATACTGATCCTATTCGTGCTGGTCACGATGGTGCTATCTTGCACATTATTAGAAAATATCATCCTAGAATGGTGAGAATTTTTCTAAGCAAGGATATGGTAGAAAAGGAAGAGAAAAGGAGTATTTATTCTAAAGCTATAAAATATAATGCTCCTGATTGTGAAATTGAATTTATAAAGACTGAAATTACAGAAGCACATTTGGTAGAAAATTTAATTCCTTTGGTAGAAGGATTTTTAGAGTTGCGTAAAGAGTATCCTAATGAGAAAGTTTTACTAAATCTCAGCTCTGGAACTCCTCAAATGAAAATGATAATGAGCTTATTAGCTACGGACTTTGAAAATATTATTCCAGTACAGGTTAATTCACCGGAACGGGGTTCTAATAGAGCTGCTTATGCGACGCAAGATGATGCTGATATTGATGAAATAATAAAGACAAACGAAGATAATAATGAAAATCGAACAGATCGTTGCGAGGAAGCTCCACTTTCATTATTATGGCGTTATAATATACGTCATAGGCTTATAAGTTTAATAGAAAACTATGAATATAGTGCTGCTTATGCACTTTATAATAAGAACTCAGCTATGTTTACTGATGTAACCGGGCAATTAATTAAGCACGCTGATTTACGAGCTAAATTACAAACAGAAAAAGCCTTTACCATTGGTAAAGACTTGGTTGATAAACAAGTTAGCAAAAATGAAAGAATCAATATGTTATATGAATTTTTTATGGTTATGTGGCTACGTCAAAAAAAGGGGGACTTGGCAGAGTTTGTTGTTAAATTAACACCATTCTTATTTGAGTTATTACTTTATTATTTTGAAACGCAAACAGATTTAAAACCTGCAAGATTTTGTACAAAAAAAGATAATATAAATGCGAGTTGGAAAATTAGTAGAGAGATGTTAGCTGATGTTTCTCCAGATACTTTACTTTATCTCGATACTATGGGAAAAGGCAATTTTAGAGACGGAACTAATCTTTCATTCTATAATATGCTAAAAATATTACATGCGTTAAATGAAAAAGCTCCTAAAGATAAGCTTACTGTATTATTGAATTTATTAGATGAGTTAAGGTTAGTGGAAGATAACCATAGAAATGGCTTAGCTCATACGATAACTAATATTACCGAGGAAAGCTTGACTGCAATAGCTCCATACAAGAATTCAGATGAGATTATGGGGTTAGTGAGCAAGGTCTTCACGAAGATTACAGCTAAAGAGAAACTGAATATTAGCAATCTGTACGATAATTTAAATAAAAGAATTATTACTAGCCTAGAAGAGTTTAGAAAATAAATTCGTTCATATGAAAAGCAATAGTAGAGCTGTTTAGCAACTACTATTGCTTTTCAATATATCAATTTAGGAGATGATTTTTATGCCTAATAAATCAAATGACTTTACCAAGTTTTCATCTAATAAGTTTGATGAGAAAATTAAAAATGCTATTAGAGATTACTATACTTATGGCTTTAAGGATATGTATAGTGGTATTGAAGGTGTGTCAAATGAAACCTTAAGGAAAGATCATCTTCGTTTAAATGGGATATTAGCTGGTTATATTAGATGGGATGATAAAAAAGATAGACGAGTATTTCACTGTGATAACGGACAGTCATTAGCTAAAAATCCATTTCATGAAGTGTATAAATATTGTACTTATATGGATAATGAATGGCTATTTTTAGAAAATATTATTATTCCCTTGTCTTTACTTTCATATGTAAAGACTGATACGAATGGAAATCTTGATGAAAATTTTCTCAAATGTTTAATACCATCAGAACAAGTGAATATTTGTGGCAATGATTTTGGCACTTTGACTGAAGAAGCAGTTGCTGAAGAGATATATAGAAAGTTTTCTTCTTTTAATAAGGCAAAAGGTTTGACTGGAGCGCAATTATATTGCTATTATCCGTATAATGGTTATGAACTTTTATGCGATCTTGATTACAAAACATTGAAAAGAAAACTTAATATTTTTTTAAACATTGGGTTACTGAAAAGAGAAAACATAAAAAAGAAAACTTATTGGCACTTAGGTAGCCCAACAATGAAATCCATTTTACGGAAAGGTGCAGAAGTAAATGCTAATTTTGCTGTGCATTTTCAACGAGTAGTTGATTTTTATACAAGATATTATATTTTAGGTACGATAGGATCACTTTTAATGGATCGACTTGCTTCCGGTAAGTACCACAGTCATATAAGATTTAAACATGAATATTATATGCAAAGTATCAATGAATTTAATTTATTAGATTTATTAATAGCCATTGAAAAAGAGATAGTGTGCTTAATAAAGTATAAACATGGTATAACTGATATTGAAAAAGAATTTATTGTATATCCTTTAGAAATAAGAATAAGTTCTACAACAGGACGTGAATTTTTAATGTATTATAACCCATTTAAACATGCTTATGGAAGATTGCGCCTTGAATTTATAGAAAGTATTTCTTATGCTAATAAAGACGAATTTTTGAAGACATGTAATTTTGATGCAATTTGTTTTGATAAAGAGGTAGATAATTCTTTGGATGCATTATTACATTCCTGGGGTGTTTCGATAGCCGATAATCCTTATAGTGCAAAAGAAAAAGCTACGCTAAAAAGAATTAAGATGCGTATTTCTTATAATCCCTATACTGAAAAATATATCTTAGATAGAATAAGAAGAGAAAAGCGCATAGGATACTATCGTGTAATTAACGAAAATAGTAAAGTGTTTATTGATTTTGAAGTCAATGTGCTTGATGAAATAGAATTACGTCCTTGGGTGCGCAGTTTTTATAATCGAATTGTCAATATTGAAGGTATGAATAATAACGAGTTCACAATAGCTTCTGACGTAATGGAGATTAATAAGTCTCTAAATGGTGTAGTAGAAAATCGTTCAAAGGTTCAATTTAGCAAAAATACTAAAGTTGATAACCAATTAACAGAGATATACAAGAAAATTCGTTTTAATCCTGCTAGAGAACATGATAAGTTGTTTAATGAGATTTTTAGTAAGGATTTTTACGCCAAATCTAAACAGGTAGTAGAACGTTATTGCCAGAAAAGATTGTTTCCATTAAATCAAAGGGAAGAATTAGCTTCACTTGATTTTTATAGGGATGTATTGCCCTTAACTAACTTAGAAAAACGTTGGTTAATGACAATATTATCTGATGATAAGATAAGTTATTTCCTGTCTCATGCGGAAATCGAAGCTGTTAAGCAAGCAGTAGATCCTTTAAACAAAATAAAACTCTTTTCAGTGAATAGAATAAAATATTATGATAAATTTTCAGTATCAAAGTTAACGAAACAGCGAGAGCAAGCTCTTGTTAGCAGATTATTAGATGCTATAGACAAAAAAAGATTTGTTGAGATCCAATATAGTAATATTGATAAAAAGTTGTATTTACCATTGAGCTTGGAATACTCGCAAAGAGATAACTTATTCAGAGGATATTTTATTAATGAAGATTCAAAACTTTTTACGCTTAATATTTCTAGAATAGAAGATTTTAAGGAATCAGCATGTATCAAAGAATTTTCAGATGAAGAAATTTCTGCATTTTTAAAATCCGCCATGATTGCTCGTGAAGAAGAAGTAACTATAGAGTTTTATAACGTTAAAAATTTGACTGATAGAATTTTAACGGAGTTTTCTCCTTGGAAAAAAGACGCGCAATATGATAAAATTACTGGTTTATACAGATT
>JAIIAN010000255.1 GCA_022717655.1 Bacillota bacterium
CTATATTTTAAATTTTTGCACATATATTCTACCTGACTTGCATACACATGCGGCATAGAATGTTCTACTGTAACCGGCAGATTGATAATTGCTTTTCTATCTGCAGTTGGCTGCCAGATATCCAGTACTGCATTGCAGACTTCCAGTGCATATTCCGGTTCTGTTCCGGTAAAGCTTTCTGGGCTGTATTCAAAACGATAATCTGCTCCAGCTTCTTCTGTCAGCTGTTTTAATAATTTTGCACCTTCTACTGCAATCTTTAAAATTTCTTCTTTGGATTTATGGAAAACCTGTTCTCTTTGAGACAGGGAAGTCGAATTATATACATGTACAATTACATTCTTTGCGCCTTTTACTGCTTCAAATGTTTTCTTGATAATATGTTCTCTTGCCTGAGTCAGCACCTGAATGGTAACATCATCTGGAATCAAATCTTCTTCAATCAACTTTCTTAAAAATGTGTATTCTGTTTCAGATGCAGCCGGAAAACCAACTTCAATTTCCTTAAATCCAATTTCAACTAACAGTTTGAAAAACTCCACTTTCTGTTCCAGATTCATAGGAATTACAAGTGCCTGATTTCCATCTCGTAAATCTACACTACACCAGATTGGTGCTTTTTCTACATAATCTTTTTCTGCCCAGTCCATGCATTTTACTGGTGGTAAAAAATACTGTCTTTTGTACTTACTGCTGTTTTTCATAACTCAAATCCTCCTAATCTTTTTGGCACATCATACTAGTACTGCGAATCTTAAGTAAACACCACATTGACTTACCCGATTTCTCATTTACGCTGTACTAGAGATAGAAATCTTACTGAGGTTTCCTATGCAATAAAAAAGCCCCTCATCTCTTACAATATGCTTGTAATAGAGACGAAAGACCAATGTCCTGCGCGGTACCACTCTACTTCATGAATCAAATTCATACTCTCTAAAGATACTGATGAAACCCATCTTATATCTTCCCCTTCTGATAACGGTAGGGATTCCGTCTGCGTCTACTGTTTTACCTTTTATTCCATTTGATAAAAGTTCGGGCAGCTGCTCCAAGGGCAGTTCAAAATCTTACATCTACTGTTTTTCACCAGCCAACAGCTCTCTGAAATCTGTAAAAATTTCTACTAATCCTTATCTCTGCATTTTGCTATTTACAGATTACTCTGTATTGAATATATCCACCATATCATTATGGGCGGAAAATGTCAAGTAATTCTGACAAATAAAACCTTTTTTCAACAGACGGGCAGAAAAATCTCTGCCCGCCCTCTCTCAATTTAATCAATTTTCAGAATGACATTTAAAATTCGTTTTGCACTTAATCGAATTTCTTCTTCTGAAATAAATCCTTTTTCATAAGCTTCTTTGACTCGTTTTGGATAACCTGTTGCCATCTTAATATCGTTTCCTGCTTTGGTTTCTCTATAATGTTCTCCAAATGTCCACCAGTCTGTGGTAACGAGTCCTTCAAATCCCCATTCCTCTCTTAAAATTCCAGTTAAAAGGTCTTTATTTTCTGATGTATGAATTCCATTTAAAATATTATAAGAAGACATAATCGTATACGGTTTAGACTCTTTTACAATAATCTCAAACTGTTTTAAATAGATTTCTCGAAGCGCACGCTCTGATACTCTCGAATCTGAATCTTTTCTATTTGTCTCTTTGTTATTTGCCGCAAAATGTTTTACACTTGCTCCAATATGTTGTGACTGAATTCCACGCACCATAGCTGCACCTGATTTTCCTGCAAGATAAGGGTCTTCTGAATAATATTCAAAATTACGTCCACAAAGCGGGCTTCTGTGAATATTGCAGGCCGGTGTAAGCCAGATTGCAATATTATTTTCTTTTACTTCTTCTGCTCCGGCTTCTCCTACTTTTTCAATTAACTCTTCATCCCAGGTGCTTGCAAGTAAGGTTGCACATGGCCATGCGGTTGTATTGATTCCACATTTTGGCCAGATTCTAAGACCCGCCGGGCCATCTGCTGTCATAATATTAGGAACTCCGTATTTTGGAAGATTTCCCATTCCAAATGTATTGGCACATCCGGTATTTGGCTGACCTCCAAGCAGATGAATACAATCTTCTAATGATAACTGATTTACAAATTCATCTAAGGTCATTTTCCCTTCTGCAACATCAACAAACTGAACGCCTGTCGGATTTACCAAATCAAGGAAACTAATTCCTTTTTCTTCTCTTGTATCCGGACACGGCAGACCAATTGAATATTTCTCCTGTCTTTCAAGTCCCTCTTCTTCTTGCATTTCTCTTTGTGGGAGTGTTTCATAAGAGCCATCTGAAAGCATACGTTTTGAAAGCTGATTTGGTCCTGCTTTTTCGCTAAGCTGTTCTGTCACAGTATCTTCTGTCACCTGATAGGTAAATTCAATTTCTTTGGCATCACGCACATTATTTCCAACATAAAATACATAAGTACCTGCCTCTAATACATAAGCAGATTTCTGAATTTTACCTAAATCATCATAAGAAGCCATCTGAGAAATTGGAAGTTTTAATTCTAATACCTGATTTTCCTCTGGAGAAAGCAGTTTTGTCTTTTTAAATGCTCCAAGTACTTTTTTCGATTTTCCAAGTTTTCCCTGTGGTGCACCATAATAAAGCTGAATGACCTCTTTTCCTGCATAAGTTCCGGTATTTTTCACCTGCACTTTAAAAGTGAAAACACCATCTGATTCTTCACACTCTTCAAACTTCCAGTCAAATTTTGTATAAGAAATACCATAACCAAATGGGTAATTTACTTTTTCCTGTGCTCCTGGAATTGTCTCAAAATAGCGGTATCCAACATAAATATCTTCTGTATAGTCTACATAAAACGCTGACTCATGGAAATTTTTTGTAGATGGATAATCTTCTAATTCCTTTGCATAAGTATCCGGCAGTTTTCCAGATGGATTTACATCTCCGCAAAGAATATCAGCAGCAGCCAGACCACCTTCCATTCCGCCCTGTCCTGCCATAAGTACAGACTGAATCTCATTGCAGTCTTTGAACCATTTTGTATCAACAATACCACCTACATTTAAAACAGCAATAACATGCGGGAACGTTTTCTTTACAAGTTCCACCATTGCAGTTTCTGCATTTGTCAGACAGAAATCACCCTCTTCAAAAATTTTAGCGGATAATTCAGAATTTCTTTTTTCTTCTCCATCTAATACATATCCATCCTGAGCGGCTTCACATTTTCTATCCCAGCCTTCACCAGAAAAACGACAAATTGTAATTATTGCAGTATCTGTATATTCCCTTGCTTCTTTTAAAAGAGTTTCTGGTGCTTCCGGCTCAATTGTCATTCCTGGAACTGCACCATTTTCATATTGTTCTTTCACATTTTCTTTATAAAAATCTGCCAGCTTATCAAAAACTTCGACTTTTCCCTCTGTCTCTTTTATTTTCATTCCTTCATAGAGATTTCGGATATATTCCACGGTGACATCTCCGCTTCCGCCACCGCCTTTTACATAATCAATCACCGCTTTTCCAAAAATAGCTACTTTTGTTTTTTTCTTTAACGGAAGTGTTTCTGCTTCATTTTTTAAAAGCACCATACCTTCTCC
>JAIIAN010000034.1 GCA_022717655.1 Bacillota bacterium
ACATCGTCTTCTTTTACCTCTTCTTCAAAATGATAATTTGTATAATACTCTTCCAACATATAAGTCAGTTCAATATCATGTGTCGCTGCAAAAGAAAGAACATGCGGAAGACAAAGCGAAGCCAGGATTTCAGAAGAAGCTGCGATTCTCTCAATTGTATTTGTTCCACGAAGTACTTCATCCACAATACAAAGCAGAGGTGTTTCTTCTTTTGCGGAATCTAAAATCCGTTTTAAAGACTTAATTTCGACAATATAATAACTTTCCTTGCTTTCCAAATCATCCCTAAGTGCCATAGACGTCATCACACGAAAATAAGACATTTTACATTCTGTAGCCATACAGGTATGAATGGTCTGCGCCAAAATTGCATTGATTGCAACCATCTTTAAAAAGGTTGACTTCCCAGAGGCATTTGAGCCTGTTACAAGCACCGCCTGCGTTGTCTTTATACTGTTTGCCACCGGTTCCAAAATCAGCGGATGATAAAGATTTTCTACGTCTAATACTGCCCTCTTTTTATCGAAATCAAATTTTGGACTACAACAATAAGGTAGAAGTTTGCGAAAAGATGCAATTGAAATACAGGCATCTAACAGACCAAAAATTTCTATCATCTCTTCGATTTCTTTTTGATGTTCCCTCATTGCCTTCATCATTGAATTAAACTTAATCAAATCAATGTGCGTCATCATTCGGATATAGTCAAGCATCACCGCTTCCGGACCGGTTTCCATTCCATCCTGGTTGACTACTATAAACGAACCTTTTCTAAAACTGCCCAGTGCCTTTTTACAGTCTTTTAACCTCTTTGTATACTCTGAAAGCTCCGAAATTCCTGCCTTTTCCAGTGTGTCTGCACATCCGATTAATTGCATCACGCTGCGAAATCCACCCAAATACCGGTTAATCTCTTCTTTCCCTTTTAGATATGTGATAATATTGATTCCACTCACTGCTAAAAATGCAAACACTCCATAAGCAGGAACTATCATAAATGCGACAAGCGATGCAAAAAAGAGCACACAGGAAAGAATCTCACGTATCGGTGAGCCGACTTGGCAGTCTTTCTCAACATGAATCGACTGATATAAAGAAAGTCCTCTCGGTTTACGAAGCGTTGTAAGAATCTGCTGACAACGAATTCTTATCTTTTCTTCTTTTTCAAAAAAACAAAACAGCCGTTCCCGCTCCTTTAATCTCTCTTCTGAAAATTCCGGTCTGTGAAGCATTGCATAAAGATAGTCTTCTCCTGCCGACGATACGGTCTGATTCATCAACATGAAAATCCGGTCCATATCCAAATCATTCCATGTTATCTCATCTATCACAAAGCTGTTTTTGGGCTGTGCTTTATGATAAGCCGATATCTGCTCTAACTCATCCCAGCTGTATTCCCTCTCTGGAACAGCGCCCCAGCTTTTCTTTATCTTTTCGAGAAATTTCTTTTTTCTTTTGTTATTTTCCCTTACCATTGACCAGACAAGGGCAAGTACAAATAAGAGAAACGCTCCGCATGCAACTTGTGTTGATGTCATAGGCTCTACCGTGTTTTAAAGTACTGCTCAACCAGTTCCAAAGTTAAGTCCAGGTCTTCCTGTGTATGCGCATCAGAAAGGAACATGGCTTCAAACTGGGACGGTGCAAGATGCACGCCATGATTGAGCATATATTTAAAGTACTCGGCAAAGGCTTTTGTATCTGCGGTTTTTGCACTGGTATAATCTGTTACTTTTTCACTGGTAAAGAAAATACAGCCAAGAGAAGCCGTATGGTTCACCTGATAAGGAACTCCATTTTCTTTTAAAATTTTCTGGATTCCTTCAAACAGATATTCCCCTTTTCGATAAATTCTGGTATAGATATCCTGGTCTTCCCATAACAGTTTCAACTGTGCCAGACCTGCTGCCATGGCAACTGGATTTCCACTTAACGTTCCTGCCTGATAAACCGGACCTGCCGGGGAAACCATTTCCATAATTTCTTTTCTTCCGCCATAAGCGCCAACCGGCATCCCTGCACCGATAATTTTTCCATAAGTAACCAAATCCGGTGTCACTCCAAAGTATTCTGCTGCGCCTCCAAATTTTAAACGGAATCCTGTAATAACTTCATCAAAAATCAACAGTGCTTTATGTTCATCACAAAGCGTACGCAGTCCCTCTAAAAATCCATCTTTTGGCGGTACAACACCCATGTTTGCCCCAACCGGCTCTACGATTACGGCAGCCACCTCATCATTGCTTTCCTCTAACAGCTGTTTTACGCTCTCTAAATCATTATAAACTGCAATCATGGTATCCTGTGTACAACCCTTTGGAACACCTGCGCTGTCCGGCACTCCACTTGTCATAACTCCACTTCCTGCACTAACTAAAAGTGCATCGGAATGTCCATGATAACAACCTGCAAATTTAATGATTTTTGATTTTCCGGTAAATCCTCTTGCTACACGAATTGCACTCATTACTGCTTCCGTACCGGAATTTACCATACGAATCATCTCTACATGCGGAATTCTTTCACAGATAAACTCTGCCATCTCTACTTCCCGTTCTGTCGCACAGCCAAAACTTAATCCATTTTCACAGGCACGAACGACCGCATCACGAATCACCGGATGATTATGCCCTAAAATCATCGGTCCCCAGGAGCAGATATAATCCAGGTATTTCTGTCCATCTACATCAAAAATACTGCTTCCTACTGCTCCCTGTATAAATCTTGGAGTCTCACCGATTGCCCCATAAGCACGAACCGGACTGTTTACTCCACCTGGAATTCGATTTACTGCACGTTTAAATAATTCTTGTGATTTTGTCATTATCCAATTCTCCCTTCATCCATAAGTTTTGCGATTTCTTTTGCAAAATAAGTCAGATAGATATCTGTTCCGGCACGGAATGTGCTGACTGCCATTTCACCAATGATTCGTTCTTCGTCAATATATCCCAATTTTGCTCCTGCTTTTACCATTGCATATTCTCCACTTACCGAATAGGCAGCAACCGGAAGATCAATCGTATCTCTGACTTCACGAATGATATCAAGATAAGACAGCGCCGGTTTTACCATGATAATATCTGCGCCCTCTTCCACATCCAAGAGTGCTTCTTTGATTGCCTCTCTTCTGTTGTGGAAATCCATCTGATAACTCTTTCTGTCTCCAAAGGATGGAGCAGAACCTGCTGCATCACGGAATGGGCCATAAAATGCAGAAGCATATTTTACCGCATAAGACATAATTGGAGTATCTTTATAATTATTTTCATCTAAAATATGGCGAATTGCCGCAACCCTTCCATCCATCATATCAGACGGTGCAACCATATCTGCACCTGCCTGCACATGAGAAAGCGCTGTTTTTGCAAGTAATTCAAGGGTTTTATCATTTTCCACATCATGTCCGCAAAGTACACCGCAATGACCATGAGAGGTATATTCACACATACATACATCGGTAATCAGATACATATCCGGAAACTGTTTTCTTGCTTCACGAATGGCTTTTTGTACAATTCCGTCTTCTGCATAGGCCTGGCTTCCTACTTCATCTTTTACATCCGGAATTCCAAAAAACATTACTTTATCAACTCCTGCTTTCTGCAGGCGTTCTAATTCATAAGGCAGACGGTCAATACTATAACGATACTGTCCTTCCATGGATGGGATTTCTTCTTCTATGTTTTCTCCCTCTTTTACAAATAATGGGTAAATCAAAGAACTTTTATCCATTCTTGTCTCGCGTACCATCTTACGCAGCGTTTCACTTTTTCTTAATCTTCTTGGTCGGATTGTCATATCCATGAGGTCTTCACTCCTTTATTTTACTTATCGGGCACTCTCGAATTCTGAGAATGTCCTATTTTTTATTTAAGTCTACAACCAAATCTGTCACACTGTCAATGGTTGCCTCTTTCGCCATAAACGTCTGCATACCATAGCTGTCGGCTTCTGCCTTGGTCTGTTTCCCAATGCAAGCAGCTCTTACTTTCTTAAAATCAAGCCCCGAAACTGCATTCACAAATCCTCTTACCGTTGAAGCACTTGTAAAGACTGCGGTCTGAATTTCTCCATTTTCAAATAAATTCTTAATGTCAATGATTTCCTGTTCTTCATAAAAGGTATCATAAGTCGGTACATCATTTACAATAAGCCCCGGCTTCTTTGCTAACTGTGCTAAAATCTCTTTTCCACCAATTTTTGCTCTCGGAATCAGAATTTTTTCTGTTCCCTCACAAGCTTCACACAATGCTTTTCCAAGAGAATCTCCATCAAATACAGCAGGCATCAAATCTACAAATAATCCTCTTTCTTCTAAGGCTTTTCTTGTTCCTTTTCCAATGGAAGCAATTTTTACCTGCCCCAATTTACGGATATCCACACTATTCTGTTTCATTTCATCAAAAAATACTTTGACGCCAATTGGACTGGTAAACGCAATCCACTGATAAGCATCCAGTTCTTTCAATGCCTCTTTTAACAAACTCTGGTTTTCTAATGGCTCGGTACGAATTGCCGGAAGTTCTAGTACTTCTGCTCCTGATAAACGCAGTTTATGTGCCATGGAAGAAATCGTCTCTTTTGGTCTTGTCACAAGTACTTTACAGCCAAAGAGTGGAAGTTTTTCATACCACGCAAATTCATCTGCAAGGGCACATACTTTTCCGACCACAATAATTGCCGGTGTCTCAATTCCCTGTTTTTTCACTTCTTCTGCAAGGGTGCTGACAGTTGCCACAATTCTTTTTTGACCTGCTGTTGTTCCTTTTTGCAAAATTGCAGCAGGCATCTTTTCATCCATTCCTGCCTGCAAAAGAGAATTGCAGATATCTTCCAAAGCACTGACTCCCATTAAAAATACCAGTGTCCCTTTGGTATTTACTAAGGCTTTAAAATCAATATCATAGGTGTCGCCCTTTTTCTTATGTCCCGTAATAATATGCAAAGAAGAGCAGAAATCTCTGTGTGTTACAGGGATTCCGTTATATGCCGGAACTGCAATTGAAGAAGTCACACCCGGCACAACTTCATAAGGGATTCCCTCTTTATGAAGCAATTCCAATTCTTCTCCGCCTCTTCCAAATAAAAATGGGTCTCCACCTTTTAAGCGCACCACACGCAGTCCTTTTTTTGCTTCTTCTGCAAGTACCTGATTAATCTGTTCCTGTGGCATGGTATGATGAGAAGCACGCTTTCCAACATTAATCAGACGTACTCCCTTTGGAATTTTAGAAAGCACACCCTGTCCAACTAGGCTGTCATATACAACTACTTCTGCATTTTTTAATACTTCCATTCCTTTTAAGGTAAACAGTCCAATATCTCCAGGACCGGCTCCTACCAGCCACACTTTCCCCGGATATTTTAACTGCTTAGCCAGGCGGATTCCAAGTTCTTCTGCTTCTTCCCTCTTTCCCCTAAGGCTTGCTTTTCTCCATGCTCCGCTCTCTTCTTCGTAATACAGACCAGTGAGCACAACTTTGTCTTTTTCTACTTTTGCATGTGCTGCAACCGGAGAAGAACAACCACCATCTAAGTAACGCACAAAAGCACGCTCTGCAAGTGCTGCACATTCACTGTCCTCATCATTATAACCATCCAGATAAGAATAATCCTCATCTTTTCTTCCCTGAATTGCCAAAATTCCCTGTCCTGCTGCCGGAAGCACTTCTTCCGGTTCAAAGTAACGGCTGATTCTATTTTCCAGCTTCAGACGTTTTAATCCTGCTGCTGCAAGTACAAGCGCACTATATTGTCCCTCATCTAACTTCTTAAGTCTGGTCTGCACATTTCCTCTGACGCTTTTAAATTCCATATTCGGATACAGCTCTTTTAGCTGAAGAATTCGTCTGAGACTTGAACAGCCAATCGGTTTTGATTCATCCAGTTCTTTGATCCCTTCCGGAAGTACCAGTACATCTCTTGGATCTTCTCGTTTGGAAAATGCTAAAAGTGGAAGTTCTTCCGGTACTTCCATCGGCATATCCTTTAAGCTGTGTACCGAAATCTGACTCTTTTTTTCTAACAACGCCTTGTCAAGTTCTTTGACAAACAGTCCTTTTCCTCCCACTTTATCTAATGTACGGTCTAATATCTTATCTCCTGTAGTTTTCATTGTGAGCAGTTCCACTTCACAGTCTTTATTATAAGAAAGGATATAATCTCTTACCATCTCACTTTGAATTACTGCAAGCCGGCTCTCACGGCTGCCAATTATCACTTTTTTACTCATGCTTCTCCCCTGCTTCTTCTATCCATTTTTGTATTTCTTTTCTCACATTTTTTGTTTTTGCAGGATTTCCTGCACTATTTAATCCAATCACCGTTTCTTCTTTTTGAAGAATTGATGGAAAATAAAAATCACATTTCATTCGGTTGCTTGCTGTATTGACTGAAATCCCAAGACATTTACATGCACTGTAAACATCATTGTTTACCTTTTCATTATTTGTTGCAGAAAGCACTAAATCCGCATCATATAAGTCTTCCCTGTCATACTCTTTTTCTTTCCAGACCAGTCTGCCCTCTTTTGCCAGTTCTTTTATCTTTTCACAGGCATCCGGTGCAATCACCTCAATTGTGCCGGCAAAGGAAAGCAGAGTTTCGATTCTTCGTTTTGCAATATTTCCTGCGCCAATCACAGTTACTTTTTTCTGTGTTAAATCCACAAACATCGGAAAATATTTTTTTTCATCAGCTTTCATATATTTTTTCCAGTCCCTCCACACAGTCTAAAAATGCTTCTTGTTCCAGAGAATCACGAAGCCCGAAAATCATTTTATTTACCACTTTTCCGGCAGCCGTATCAATCGCTCTTAAAAGGCTTTCTCTGTCTTTTTGTTCCATTGGAGTCTTTTTTAAAATTTTGGTGATTCGTAAGTTTAAATCCTCTACGGCATCGGCTTTAATTTCTTCAATCCTCGGGAAAATATCTCTGCCATTAAACCAGTCATAAAATTCTTTCATCTGGTCATCTAAGATTTCTCCTGCTTTTTGCATACTCGCCTGAAGTTTTGGAGACGCTGCATCAATTCGGAAACTGTCAATATCATACAGGGAAACATTTTGTAATTTTCCTACTTCAGGGTCAATATCTCTTGGAACAGCCAAATCAATTAAAACGACAGATGCTGCATCTAACTTAATTTCCTCAAAGTTTTCTTTTGTCAAGGTATAATTCGGACTGGCTGTTGCCGAAACAACCAAATCACAATCCGGAAGAAGTTCCATTCGTTCTCCATAATTAATACGTTTACATCCCTGCGGAATGTTTACAACACCACTTCGATACTGACGTACGGTTACGGTTACGTCTGCTCCGGCTTCTTTTAAGGCAAGTGCCGTCACTTTTCCCATTTCACCATTTCCGATTACCATACAGGTTTTTCCCTCAAACGAAAATCCCTGATTTCTTAAGCGCTCCATTGCCTGATGAATCACAGAAGTGTTGGCTCTTGAAAACGTTACTTCTGTTTTTACTTTCTTCGCCGCTGTAACTGCCATACGAAACAGTACTTCAAGTACGTTATCTGTACAGTACGCATCTCTTGCTAAAGTCAGCGCATCTTTTACCTGTGTAATAATCTGGTCCTCAGCAAGAATCTGCGATTTTAACCCACTGGTTAAATAAAATAAATGCCGGACTGCCTCTTCATTTTCACGTTTCATAAAATAATCTTGATACCCATCTTTTTCCACTTCTTTTTCTCTGCATAAAAACTCATACAGGGGAATTTCTTTGTCATCCTGCGTGCTGACCCAGACTTCCATCCGGTTGCAGGTAGATAAAATAATGCATCCTAAGATGCCGTGTTCCTCTTTTAACTTTTTCATTGTCTCTACTGCTCTTTTCTTTGTAAAAGAAAACTTTGCACGGATATCTACAGATGCTTTGCTGTGATCGATTCCAATCATGGAAATACTCATTTTCTCTTCACTCCGCCTCTTTTAATTTTAAGCGTTTTCTTCGCTTATCCTTGGTTCATCTTAGCACAGAATGTACCTTGGTGCAACCTAAGGTTTTTTGTCGGTTTTTGCCTAAAAATGAATTGACAAATGCTTTGAGAAAGACTACAATAGACAAAGAATTGAATGTACACAGGTGTCCGTTTTTTTCGGAATAATAGGAAAGCCGGGTGTAATTCCCGCACGGTCACGCCGCTGTAAATAGAGGAGCACATTTCATAAATGTCACTGGGAAACTGGGAAGGCGAAATGCTGCAATGACACTTAAGTCAGAAGACCTGCCTGCTACATACGATTTACACATGGTTACGAACGATGGCCTTGTGTAAGAACGAAAACACTTTACACGGTTGTAGTCTGTTTTTTGTTCTCAGCTTGGCCTGCCGGAATTCTTCCGCAGGTTTTTTTATTTTAAATCTTTATCACGTTAAAGGAGTCATGAAAAATGAACAAACAACAAAAACAAGTCATCGCATTTGCTACCGCATTTGCACTTATGTTTGGTATTGTGCCAAATGTAGCAGCTATGCATATCATGGAAGGCTATCTTCCTGGAGGATACTGCGTTGCCTGGGGAGTCCTTTGTCTGCCATTTCTTGCAGCCGGATTTTTCTCCATCAAGAAAACATTAAATGAACACCGCAACCTGATTACCTTATTGGCTATGTCAGGTGCTTTCGTATTCGTTATCTCTTCTTTGAAAATTCCTTCCGTTACCGGAAGTTGTTCTCATATGACAGGAACCGGTCTTGGTGCTATCTTATTTGGACCAAGTGCAGTTTCCATTCTTGGAATTATTGTTTTATTATTCCAGGCAATCTTACTTGCACACGGCGGTTTAACTACCATCGGAGCAAACACTTTTTCAATGGCAATTGCCGGACCATTTGTAACTTTTGCAATTTATAAAGTCTGTCAGAAATGCAAAGTAAATAAAATGGTTGCTATTTTCTTATCTGCAACTTTAGGAGATTTATTTACTTACTGTGTAACAGCTGTTCAGATGGCACTTGCTCATCACGCTGATACAACCATTTTAAATGCAATGGGTAAATTCTTACTTGTATTTGCACCAACCCAGGTACCGCTTGCAATTATCGAAGGTATCTTAACTGTATTAATCATTATGGCACTTGAAACTTATGCAAAACCGGAGCTTCGTGCAATCGGATTTATGAAGGAGGCAAAATAATATGAAAAAGAAAGTCATTACCTTATTGGTTATTGTTTTATTAATTGCCTTTATTCCATTATTTGCTTTAAAGGATGCTGAATTCGGCGGATCTGATGATGCCGGAAGCCAGGTTATTGAAGAAGTCGATTCTTCTTTCCAGCCAATTGCAGAACCAATTTTAGAAAAAATGCTTGGACATGAACTTCCGGGCGAAGTAGAAAGTTTACTGTTCTGTGTACAGTCTTCTATCGGTGTCGGCATCCTTGCTTTCTTCATGGGACGTTTTGTAGAACGTAAAAAGCTTGGAAAGGGTGAATGATTCTTTCGCCTGTCACAAGAAAGGAGTCTTGAATGATTACAATTGATAAACTTTGTTATACTTCCAGACTCAGATATGAAAATGCCGCAGAAAAATTTGCATTTGCTGTGATTACACTAATTATTTGTGTAATGAGTCGTTCCATGGTAATTGCAGGAATTGTTTTAGCAGTAACGGGGATTCTCACTGTATGGAAAGGTGGAATCCCCCTTTTTCGCTATCTTCACTTCTTAAGTGTTCCACTGGCATTTTTATTTTTGAGTACACTGGCAATTCTTGTAAATGTGAAACAAAAACCACTTGATTTATTTGCTATAAAAATCGGGAACTGGTACTTAACCGGAAGCACGTACGGCGCATTTTATGCCCTGCAGTTAATTTTGACTGCACTTGCTGCTGTGTCCTGCCTGTATTTCCTTTCTCTGAATACACCAATGCCTGATATTTTAATGGTACTTGATAAGCTTCACTGTCCAAAACTTTTAATCGAATTAATGCTTTTAATCTATCGCTTTATCTTTGTGCTTTTAGACACTGCTTATTATATTTCTACTGCTCAGGACTGCCGACTCGGAAACTGCAATTATAAAACCTCTTTAAAATCATTTGCAGCAATGTGTTCCACACTTATGATACGCGCGGTCAAACGTTCCAATGCCCTTTATAACTCCATGGAAACCCGCTGCTATGATGGCACGATTCGCGTTTTAAATGAAAATCAACCACCGAAAAAACATGTAGTTTTTTTGATTACACTTTTTGAACTGTTTCTTTTAATTCTTTTTATCTGGAGGAAGTTTTTTGCATGAACAATAATGATATCATCTTAAAAGCAGATAACTTATATTTTTCTTATGATGATGAAAAAACACATTCTTTAAACGGTCTTTCCCTGGAGATTCCAAGAGGCCAGAAAATTGCATTTATGGGTGCAAATGGTTCCGGAAAATCAACTTTTTTTCTCTGCTGTACCGGAATTCACAAACCAAGTTCGGGAACTCTTTATTATAATGGGGAACCTTATTCTTATGATCGTAAAGGACTTTTAAAACTTCGGAGTAAAATCGGAATTGTTTTTCAGGACCCTGACAACCAGCTCTTTTCTGCAAGCGTATATCAGGAAATCTCCTTTGGAGTATTAAATCTCGGATACTCTGAAGAAGACGCAAAAAAAGCGGTTGAAGATGTAATCGCTGAGCTTGAAATTACACCATTTCGTCATAAACCAACTCATGCTTTAAGCGGAGGACAGAAAAAACAGGTTTCTATTGCTGATATTCTTGTGATGAAACCGGATATTATTATTTTAGATGAACCTGCTGCCGCTCTTGACCCAAAACATACTACTATGGTAAATCAAATTGTAAATCGCATGACGAAAGCCGGAATTACTGTTTTTATGGCTACCCATGATGTCAACTACGCTTATGAATGGGCAGACCAGGTTATTTTATTTCATCGGGGAAAAGTTTTAATGCAGGGAGCTCCGGAAGAAGTTTTTTCAAATCCTCATGTACTTGAAAAAACAAATTTGGAACCGCCCGCTGTGTTAGAACTGTTTCACAGTCTTTGTCAAAAGCAAATTTTAAAAACAACTCTTCCGCTTCCAAAAAATTTAAAAACACTGGAAAAATATATTTCCGATACAAATATCAATACTACACAATATGGAGGAACTATGAAAACAAACGTAGAAAGAAAAACTGCAATTCTTGCTGTCAGCTTTGGTACAAGCCACAATGACACAAGAGAAGTCACCATTGACGCTATTGAAAAAGCTTTAAAAAATGCATGTCCCGATGCTTCTTTATACCGCGCATGGACCAGCAAAATGATTATCAAGAAAGTAAATGCCAGAGACAATGCAAATATTATGACAGTATCTGAGGCAATGGAACAGATGAAACAGGATGGAATCACCAATGTCCTGGTACAGCCAACTCACGTCATCAATGGAATTGAAAATGATTTAATGAAAGAAGACGCGCTTGCCTACAAAGATTCTTTTGATTCCATTTCATTTGGCGCACCACTTCTTACATCCGAAGAAGATACCAATAAAGTCATTGAAATTTTAGCCAATGAATTCTCCTGGCTGAATGAAAAACAGGCACTCGTCTTTATGGGGCACGGCACAACTCATTTTTCAAATTCTATTTACGCTGCCCTGGATTATGCATTTAAGGATAAAGGACATCCAAATATCTTCCTTGCTACCGTAGAAGCCTATCCGTCAATTGACAGCTTAAAACGCCTTGTAGACGCTTATAAACCGGAAGAAATCGTACTTGCTCCATTTATGATAGTAGCCGGTGACCACGCAAAAAATGATATGGCAGGAGACGACCCTGATTCCTGGTATAATAAATTCAAAACAGCCGGTTATAAAGTAAAACCGATTTTAAAAGGACTCGGCGAATACCGCGGAATCCAAGAGTTGTTTGTAGAACATTTAAAAAACATTGAGCAATAACAAAAATGAGCGAGTAGAGGATAATCAATCCTTTCTCGCTCATTCTTTTATTCATAAAATTCCACCTCTGAGATACAGTTGTCATTCCACTTTGCACCGGCATAACCTGCCTGAATGTAAAGGGAAACAAAAGACGCTTCAACCGGTTCATCAAAGGATAAGCAAAATGCTTTCTTTTCATCGGAAAATTCTACATCTTTTGCCTGATTGTCTCCCAGATTGATGCTTAACTTAGCCGGTCTTGCATTTTTCTGCCACATCTCATCACTTCTCCAGTTTCCGAGATATAATACGATATAACGGATTTTATGTGTTCCATCTAAGCTGAGTTTGATTCCTGTTCCTTCGCCAAGTCCATCTACGCCCTCTTGCCAGGATGAAGTAATATCTCCATCTACTGCACTCTTCGCACTGTAATCATAGTTGCCAGAACTTGCCATGGAACTCTGTTCCGCATTTGCAACCGCAAGTTTTGTATACTGATTAAAATCTATGCTCTCCTTGTCCACCATAACAAAATAGTCCTGTTTTTTTTGCTCTACTTCTTCTGGTTTCGCTTCCGGCTGCTGTTCCTGCTCTTCTGTTTTAGTCTCATTCTCTTTTGGCTTGGATTCTTCTGCCTCATCCGGTTTCGTTGTCTCTTCTGTCTTCGTATTATCTGTTGAAACCGATGCCTGATTTTCCTGTTCCTGACTATTATCTGCCGTTGTCTTTGTCCCCTGCTCTTTCTCCATCTGTCTGACCGTCAACATTCCCCAGAGCACCCCAATCAAAAGACATACCATCAGGATACAGGCACAAATTAATCCCACCGGGCTTTTCTTACCGGACACGTCTTCTGTCTTTTTGCTTGTCGTTTTATTTATTTTTTTGTCTGCTTTTTTCGCTTCTGTCTTTCTTTTTGGCTTGGATTCTTCTTTTGGAATCTGCGGCATTTTCTCCGGCTCTTCCTGCTTATTTCCCTCTCTTTGACTTTCTTTGGTCTTTTCGGTCTTTGACTCTTTCTCCGGTTGAATCTCTTTTGAAATTTCTAATTTCTCTTCCGGTTTAACTTTTGGTTCTCTGTCGTATTCATCCCAGATGTCATCATCGTCCATATACTCTTCAAATACGGCTTTTCCGCACTTTGGACAAAATAAATCGGTATCATCGAGCTGATTTCCACATCGTTCGCACTTCAATCTTTATCACCTCCGTATCTATTGCATCTACTCACATAAAGCGTGGGAATGCTTATCTGCGTTCAAATTTTATTTCCAGTAATCTCTTTCATTGTCAATCATATAAAGTAATGCATTGCAGATGCAGGCTGCAATATTGCTTCCGCCTTTTCTTCCCTTTGCTACAATACAAGGGACATCTGTTTCCATAATCATCTCTTTTGACTGTACAACATTTACAAATCCAACCGGTACACCAATAATCAAATACGGCTGAATCTGATTTTCCTGAATCAACTCATACAAACGTACCAGCGCAGTCGGTGCATTCCCAATTGCAAAAATTACCGGTTTTCCAAGTTTTGCCGCTTTCTCCATGCTTGCTGCTGCTCTTGTGCTTCCTGCTGATTTTGCATTTTTTGCAACATCCTCATCCGACATAAAACAATACACCTCACCGCCAAATTTGGCAAGTGCTTTTTTATTAATTCCGGCTTTTACCATCTGCGTATCGGTTACAATGCATGCCCCATGTTTAATCGCCTCAATTGCCTTAGGAACCGCATCTTTGGAAAAATACAGATTATCCGCATAATCAAAATCCGCACTTGTATGAATACAACGTTTTACAATCAACTCTGTACCCGGCTGTAATTTTTTATCCCCTAATTCTTCGGTAATAATTTCAAAACTTCTTGTTTCAATTTCTTTTGGTTTTACATTCTCCAGCTTTGTCTTCACAATTAAATCCCTTCTTCTAATATCTTGTAAATTTTTTCCATGTCGAGGTATTCTCTTAAACCATCCGCAAGCAGGTCATACTGTTTTTCTTTGTATTCGGCAAAATCTACCCCTGTCATTTCACTGACATCGAGCCCCTTTTTCTTTCCAATTGAAGTTACAACTGCTTCTGCTACTTCTTCTTTGTCAAAGATTCCATGCACGTAAGAACCATACACATTGTCTTTATACGTTCCATCTGCTTTGGAAACTCCATTCACTTTATCTGTTATTGTGACAAGCGATTTTGCATTCTCTTTTCTGGTACATTCTCCCATATGGATTTCATAACCTTCTAATTCAATCTGGCTTAAAGCAGAAAGTGCACCAGTCACTTCCAAAAATCGACCTTCTACGCGAGTTCTGGTCTTTGCCCCTTTAAAGACGGTATCCATAGGCAGCAGTCCCATTCCCTTTATTTTTCCGCCGGATTCGACACCATCCGGGTCAGAAAGGGTTTCTCCTAACATCTGATAGCCACCACAAACACCAAAAATAATCTTATCTTCCCCTGCTTTCTTTAAAATCGCAGCTTCTAATCCATTCTGGCGCATCCATAAAAGGTCCTCCATTGTATTTTTAGAACCCGGAAGAATAATCATATCTGGATTTTTAAGTTCTTTTACCGTTCTGACATAACGTACTGAAACCCCAGGAATCACTTCAAGTGCATTAAAATCCGTAAAGTTTGAAATTCTCGGAAGGCGGATGACTGCAATGTCAATTAAATCCACTTCTCGATTTCCTTTTACGCGTTCTGCCAGACTATCCTCATCTTCAATATCTACATTTAAATACGGCGCAACCCCGACCACCGGAATTTTAGTCCGTTCTTCTAACATCTCCACTCCAGGGTCCAAAATGCTTTTATCCCCTCTAAATTTATTGATAATCAGACCTTTTACCATATCCTGCTCATCTTCATCAAGCAGCATAACCGTACCGACAAGCTGTGCAAACACTCCGCCTCTATCAATATCTCCAACTAAAAGCACCGGTGCTTTTGCCATCTTTGCCATTCCCATATTGACAAAGTCTTCCTGTTTTAAATTGATTTCCGCCGGACTTCCTGCTCCTTCAATCACAATGATGTCATATTCGGATGCCAGTTTCTCATAGGCCTCTAAAATTTTCGGACGAAGATTTTTCTTAAATGCATAATAATCTTTCGCACTCATATTTCCAAGCACTTCTCCGTTTACAATGACCTGGCTTCCCATGTTATTGGTTGGTTTTAATAAAATCGGATTCATCAACGCAGACGGTTTGATTCCTGCCGCCTCTGCCTGTATGACCTGAGCACGTCCCATTTCAAGACCCTCTTCTGTAATAAAAGAGTTCAACGCCATATTTTGAGATTTAAACGGAGCAACTTTATATCCATCCTGTTTAAAAATACGGCATAAACCCGCTGTCAAAAGGCTTTTTCCTGCGTTTGACATTGTCCCTTGTATCATAATTGCTTTTGCCACTTTTCTCCATCCTTTCTGCATGCTTTTAAAACCTCTAACAGTTTTTCGTTTTCTTCTTGAAGTTTTACTGCCACACGATAATATCCTTTTTTTAATCCATAATAATTACTGCAGTCCCGGATTAAAATTCCTTTTTCCAGACATTTTTCATATAAGTCTTTTTCCCCTTGAAAGAAAATATAATTTGCCTTTGAATCAAAGGTTTTATAACCAAGAAGGGTTAAATTTTTTATCAGTTTCTTTCTCTGTGCATGCACATAAGCCATACTTACCTTTACATACTCTTCTTCTTTTAACGCCGCAATTCCTGCTTTTTGTGCCACGGTAGAAACTGCCCACGGCTGCCCACAATGTTGTATTTTTTCCAACAACCTTCGGTTACTGCTCAAACCATATCCCAGTCTGACTCCTGCCATTGCATAACGCTTTGTAAAGGCTTTTAAAAGAAACAGATTCGGATATTCTTTCAGCATATCTTTTATCGTATGATTTTCAGGTTCTTCCACAAAATCAACAAAACACTCATCTAAAACAAACAGACTATTTTTTTCTTTGCAGCGTTTTAAAACCTCTAAGATAAACTTTCTTTCTAAGAGTACTCCGGTTGGATTATTCGGATTACACAAAAATACGATATCTGTTTTTTCTGTAATCCAGTCTAAAAGTGTTTCTTCCACACAAAAACCGCTTTCTTCTTTTAATTCATAATGTTTTACTTCGCAATTCACGATTTCTAATGCCTGTTCGTATTCTGCAAAAGTCGGTGCAAGCAGCACTGCCTGTTTTGGTTTTGTACCCAATACCAGACGATAAATTAAATCTGCTGCTCCATTTCCACAGATAATCCATTCTGGCCGGACCTTTTCATAAGTTCCAACTGCCTCCCTTAGTTCCTGACAATCCGTATCCGGATAATGAAAGACTTCCTCCATTGCCTCTACGACTGCTTCTTTTACGGACTTTGGAGTCCCAAATGGATTACAGTTTGCAGAAAAATCAATCACATTTTTATTTCGGTAGACATCTCCCCCATGTGTATGATAACTCATCTTCTTTTCTCCATTCTATTTCCATGCACGCTTAACATCTTTTTTACATAAATTTTGGTCAAATGTTTATTCCTCTTAAGCATGCATTTTCTATATCAGCTGTAAAAGAATCCGAATGACAGCAAATAAAATCACACCGATTGTCGCTGCCACATAAAGCATGCGGTTTGCAAGTATAATATCATCTGGTTTGATTTTGCGAATCGCATCTCCAATTGTTTTCTTTTCATATAATTTTCCAAAATAATATGCATTTCCTGCAAGCGCCACATCTAATGCGCCTGCCATTACCGCCTCGGTCTGTGCCGAATTTGGGCTGGCATGATTATACCGGTCTCTTTTAAAAATACGCCATGCATTTTTCCAGTCTAATCTACATACAAAAGCTGCTAAAATCATAAGAAATGCTGAAATTCTTGCCGGAATGAAATTTGCGATATCATCCAGCTTTGCCGCACACCAGCCAAAATGCAGGTATTTATCATTTTTATATGCAACCATGGAATCCATTGTATTGATTCCTTTATATAAATACATCAGAACCGGACCACCCACTGCCATATAAAAAATCGGTGCAATAATTCCATCCGAAGTATTTTCTGCAACAGTTTCTACGGTCGCCTTTGTGACTCCCTCTTTGTCCAGATTCTGCGTATCTCGTCCCACAATCATCGAAACTGCCACTCTTGCTTCTTCGATTGTTCCATGTTCCAATTTTTCATAGACACGCATACTTTCATCTTTTAAAGACTTTGTCGCAAGCATCTGATAGCAGAAAAAAGAACCCAGCACGACACCGACTGCGGTATGAATCTGAAATGCAAGAAATAAAAGGAAAAACGGAATCAGACTGCTCTCCAGACAAATCAGAATGACTAACATACAGCCTGCCATTTTCTCTCCTGACGGTGTTTTTGGAAACCACTTACGCAGCCATTTTTCAAAAAAAGTAATACTATTTCCAATGATTCTTACCGGATGATACAGCCATCTTGGGTCTCCAATTAATAAATCCAGTAAAAATCCAATCACAAGCATTACTGCTGTCCACTTTATCATTTTCTTATTCCTTCCCGTTTATTGCTTTGATTACCGTTACTTTACGGGTGTTTTCCCATTCTTTTTTAGTAACCTCAATTAAAAAACCTTCCGCATTTTTTGTCTGCCAGCAAAAATAATCTTTTTTTTCTGTCGCAAGGACACTTAAAATACTCATAATTGTGCCGCCATGTACAACAAAGGCTGCCTCTTTTACACCTTCTTTTAAACACTGCTCAATACAATGTTCAAAGCCGGTCAAGCTTCGTTTTCTAAAACTTTCCTGACTTTCTCCGTTTGGAAACGGAAGTGTTCCATTGCTGTCAATCCATGCCTGATACGCTTTATTATGACTTAATTCCTGATAATTTTTATTTTCAAACTCACCAAAGTCACATTCTCTTAAGTTTTCTTCTATCTGTATCTCTGTATTTGGAAACAATAACTGTGCCGTTTCGATACAACGTTTCATCGGACTTGCAATGACTTTTTCTACCTTTGGATAATGTTTTTCTTTCAGCAGTTCATATCCTGCCTCACAAAGCGGTTCATCCGTTTTTGCTCCAATATAACGTTTCTCCAGATTTCCTTTCGTAATGGAATGACGAATCAGATAAAATTTACTCATCTTTTAACACACACTCCATTCCACAGACGATACGCACCACACTGTTACTTTTTTTTGCCAGTCTGGTACAGACCCTGCCGGTTGTCTCACGATATTCTCTGTCAAATTTATCAATCGGAACAACTCCATATCCCAATTCATTGGAAATCAGAATAATATCTGGATTTTTATCTATCAGCTCTTCTTCCAGATTTTCTAACGTTTGCCCTTCTTTTAATCTTTCTTTTATCCATTCATGAAAATGATACAGGCACGGAGTGTCAAAAATTGCTTCGTAAGACGCTACACTTCCGTCTGTCATTTTTTCATTTGGAAGCTGATATTTTTCTGCCGCATAAGCTTTCTTTCCCTGAAAAGCTCCGCCTATTATCAGTCTCATCTCTCATCCTCCTATGATTTGTCCAATTACTGCGAATAAGGCAATTACCAACTCGCATATCTGTATATGAAACCCTGCTAGGTCTCCGGTAATTCCACCAAATTGTTTCATGGACATTTTATAATAATAAAGATACTCACAGCCTGCTCCAACCAGTACGCAAAGCCCAATCAGCGGTCTGACTGCAATCATAAGAAGGAGTGAAAGCACTGCCACGATAACAGAAACCACTTTGACTGTATTTTTCTGCGCTCCATCAGAAAATGTCGCTGCAAGTCCCGTATTCTTTGCCATTGGAAATGTTGCAATGGACAATGCGCCAAGAGCCCTTGATAAGACAAATCCAATACAGATAACCGGAAGGCTTCTCGCTGTCACTTCACTGTAAACGCCAAAATATAAAAGGAAATAGCAAATTCCTACAATAATCGCAAATGCTCCTGCATTGGAATCTTTTAAAATTTCTAATTTCTTTTCTCTTGGTTGATAAGAATTCAATGCATCCGATGTATCAAGCAGTCCATCTAAATGAATTCCGCCACTTACTAGTACCGGAATCAAAACAAGGATGACTGCATAAAAATTATGGCTGTGTATGAACAGTCCTGCATACGTTCCCCAAAGCCAGCTTAAAAATCCAATGACTACTCCAACTAACGGAAGAAAACACATCACATAACGCATGTTTTCTTTACTCCACTCACTTTGCGGCATCGGAATTTTAGAATACATAGAAAATGCAATTTTAAAACTGTTTGCAAGCTGACCGGTCTTTGTTATTTTCTTTTCATTTTTCTGTGCCATTTTTCTTCTCCCGGATAACCTTTTTTTGATTCTTTCTCTCAACCGGTATTCCATAAACCACTTCTGTCACCGCTTTTGCACGCTTTGCCAGCTCCTGATTAATTTTTCCAAGATAACTCTGATATCGTTTTGTCTCTTCATCATAGTCGATTCCATCTGAAAAAATTTCATTTGTCACAATAACCAGTTCTTTTGCCTGTTTTTCAATTTCTAAAATTCCTTCTAAAATCTCTGGCACTGTGTTCTCTTTTGCCCCATCTTCCTGAAACATCTCATTTGCTACCAGATTCGACATGCACTCAAGAAGCACACAGCAGCCTTCGGGAAGTTTTAAGTTCCGAAGGCCGGTATAACATTCTATTGTATTAAAATTTTTCTCTGCCCGCATCTTTCGGTGACGTTTAATTCTCTTTTTACTTTCTTCATCAAAGGGATACATCGTGGCAATATAAATTCGTGGAAAGTTTCCAAAACCGGTTAATACCTCTTCTGCATAAGCAGATTTTCCACTTCCACTGCCTCCGGTTACAAGTGTAATCATCTTTTTATCCTCTTTTCATTCCATCTCTCAATGATTCATTTCTCACCTAATTATCAATGTCTCTCTTATTATCTCTTTTATTACTGAAGCGGAACATAAGCTTCCATACCAATTCCACTAAAATCACTCATTCCATAATAGACCGCTGTCGCTGTATCTAATAATGGATATAAGTTAAGCGCTCCCGTTCCTTCTCCCAGACACATATCACAGTGAAGCGGTGCTTCTTTTCCAAGACTTTCCAGTAATAATTGCCCTGCCGGTTCTTTTGATACATGACTTGCCAGCATATAAGCTTTGCACTGCGGACAGATGGTGGCAGCAACCAATGCTCCTACTGCGGAAATCACTCCATCAATTACAATCGGAACTTTATAT
>JAIIAN010000256.1 GCA_022717655.1 Bacillota bacterium
GATGGACAGGAGATAGAGCTTGCAGGATTTAAAATCCGTATGTATCTGACTCCTGGACACACAGAAGGCTCATGCTGTTATTATTTTGAAGAGGAAGAACTTCTGATGAGTGGTGATACCATTTTTGCAGGAAACTGTGGAAGATGCGATTTGCCGGGAGGAAGTTTTGGACAGATGCAGATTAGTCTTCATAAAATCATTGACCATCTTCCAGAAGAAGTACGGATTTATCCAGGTCATGGAAATGAAACCAGTATTCGTCATGAAAAATCATATAATCCTTATCTATAAAAAGTACCAAAAGAGGAATCTATATGATAGACATAGTATTTAATAAAAAAGAATTTGAGTATGATGCGTATACTCTGATTAAGGCGTTTTACCCTCAGGAAGAGATTTCGATTCTTTATGAGGGAGAGGAAAAAGAAGAATCTTCTTCTAAAAAAGAAGAGGCTTTTCTTGTGGTGGAAATTACTTATAACAAGGAAGATACCAGACTGGCAATTTTGAAAAACAAAGAAACGGTGTTTGAGGAAACTATTCTTTCGGCTTCAGATGATGAGCGAAAAGAGAGAAAAAACAAGTTAAAACAGGCACTGTATCGTGGACTTTCAAAAGAAACCAAAAAAGTCCTTCCATGGGGAAATTTAACTGGAATTCGTCCGACAAAGATTGCAATGGGACTGATTGAAAGTGGAATGAGCAATGTAGAAACTGCTGAATTTATGAGAAATACTTATTATACAAGTAATGAAAAGACAGCACTGGCAATTACAATTGCAAATCGGGAACGGGCGCTTTTAGCTGATATTGACTATAAAAACGGTTACAGCCTGTATGTAGGAATTCCGTTTTGTCCAAGCATTTGCTTATACTGTTCCTTTAGTTCTTACCCACTTGCAAAATGGAGGGATAAGGTAGATTCTTATCTTGATGCACTTTGTAAAGAATTGACTTACATTGGTCAGACGATGAAAGTGCGGACGCTCGATACGATTTATATCGGAGGTGGAACACCAACGACCTTAGATCCCGAACAGTTAGAGAGACTGCTTTCTCATATTGAACAGTGTTTTCCAACCCGTGAGGTAAAAGAATATACCATAGAGGCAGGACGCCCAGACAGCATCACCAGAGAAAAACTCGAAGTGATTCGCAAGTATCCGGTTACAAGAATTTCTGTCAATCCTCAGACGATGAATCAGGCAACGCTGGATTTAATCGGACGCAGACATACGGTGGAGGATACACGACACGCCTTCGCGTTAGCGAGGGAATGTGGATTTGATAATATAAATATGGATTTAATTGTAGGTCTTCCGGGTGAGTGTGCTGAAGATGTACAAAAAACATTAGAAGAAGTAAAGAAGATGGAGCCGGATAGTCTTACGGTTCATTCGCTGGCAATTAAGCGGGCGACCAGACTTCATTTATTTAAGGACCAGTATCAGGAGCTGTCTTTTGAAAATAATCAGGAGATTATGGATATGGCGATGAATTGTGCCAGAGAATGTGGCATGGGACCGTATTATTTATACCGTCAGAAAAATATGTCCGGCAATCTTGAAAATGTAGGGTATGCCAAAGAGGACAAGGCGGGAATTTATAATATTTTGATTATGGAAGAAAAACAGTCGATTATTGCAGCAGGAGCAGGTGCATCGACGAAATTTGTCTTTGAGGATGGAGCACGGATTGAGCGTGCAGAAAATGTAAAAGATGTAACCAATTATATTTCCAGAATTGATGAAATGATTGAGCGAAAAAGAAATGGCTTAAAGAAGTATCTGGGAATAGGGAGTGCACAGGATGAGTGAAGAAAGGCAAGATGATTCATCCGAATCACTGATGCATTTGATTACGTTTGATTTGGAAAAAGAAATCAAACATGGAATACAGGTGAGTAACCTGGCGTATCAGACTGGAAAAATGCTTGGCTTAGAAGAGGCCGTGTGTTATGAACTTGCAATTGCAGGGATTCTGCATGATATTGGAAAATTAAGGCTTAGAAAATATATTGCAGATGAAGAAAAACCTCTTATTGTAGAGGAAATCAAATATGTCAGAAGACATCCGAAATTAGGCTTTGAAAGTTTAAAAGAAAGAGGATATTCTGATTTTATACTCGAAAGTATTTATTATCATCATGAAAATTATGACGGCAGTGGATATCCTAAAAATTTATCGGGAGAAGAGATTCCGCTTGGTGCGAGAATTTTAAGAATCTGTGATGTATACGCAGCATTGACGTCAAAAAGAAGCTATCGGGATGCATTTCCACCTAAAGTGGCAATGGAAATGCTCATTGATGAAGTGAAAAATTTTGATATGAAAATCTTTCTTGCATTTCAAAGAATGATGCATGAAAAAGAGTGAGAAAAGGAGAAAACGATATGCAGTTAAAGAAAAAACCAGTAACAGGTATGAAAGACATTTTACCAAGAGAGATGGAAATCCGTGATTACTTAATCGGATTAATCAAAGAGACTTACAAACAGTTTGGTTTTACTTCTATGGAAACTCCTTGTGTAGAACACATTGAAAACTTAACCAGCAAACAGGGCGGAGACAACGAAAAACTGATTTTCCGTATTTTAAAACGTGGAGAAAAATTAAAAATCAGTGAAGCAAAAGAAGAAAATGACTTAGTAGACAGCGGACTTCGTTATGACCTGACTGTACCGCTCTGCCGTTTCTATTCAAACAATGCAAATGAGCTTCCATCCCCATTTAAAGCACTTCAGATTGGAAATGTATTCCGTGCAGACAGACCGCAGAGAGGACGTTTCCGTCAGTTTATGCAGTGTGATATCGACATTTTAGGTGAGCCAACCAACCTTGCTGAAATCGACGTTATCCTTGCAACTTCTACTCTGGTAGGAAAACTGGACTTCGACAGCTTTACTATCCGTATCAATGACAGACGTTTCTTAAAAGCAATGGCTGCTTACAGTGGATTTGCAGAAGAATCTTATGATCAGGTATTTATTATCTTAGATAAAATGGATAAAATTGGTTTAGACGGTGTTGCAGCAGAACTGGAAGAAGCCGGATTTGCAAAAGAAAGCATTGAAAAATACATTGATTTATTTGACAAAATCAGTGATGGAATCGATGGAGTACTTTACTGCAAAGAAAAACTGGAAGGTTTCCTTGCACCGGAAATTGCAGACAATATGACAACCATTATCGAAAGTGTATTAGAAGCAAAAACAGCAAACTTTGAAATTAAATTTGACCCGACACTGGTTCGTGGAATGTCTTATTATACAGGACCAATCTTTGAAATCAGTATTGATGGATTTGCAGGAAGCGTAGGCGGTGGCGGACGCTATGATGAAATGATTGGAAAATTCACAGGAACACCGACACCGGCAACCGGATTTTCTATTGGATTTGAGAGAATCGTTATGCTGTTAATGGAAAAAGGATTTAAAGTTCCAGGAAGCGCAGATAAAAAAGCATATCTGCTTGACAAAAAACTCTCATCTGCTAAACTGGTAGAGGTTGTAAAAAAAGCCGGTGAAGAAAGAAAAGCAGGTAAAAATATTAATATTGTATAT
>JAIIAN010000257.1 GCA_022717655.1 Bacillota bacterium
GGTTACTTATAACGATGGTACAGCTCAGGAAGTAGCTGGCGGTTCGGTAAATATTGAAAAGATTTTTAATGAATCCACAGATTCTGCGAACCCTACAAAAATTGAATTAACTGCTACACCAAACGCAAATTATCGTGTATCTCAAGTTATTGTAGATAATGGAAAGTCTGAAACTTTTTCAGAGAATGATAAGACATATACAAAAGAGTTTGAAATGACTAAAGACCATTCTTTTGTGGTTGAATTCAAATTGAATACATATATTGTTAAAACAATTGATAGTGAAAACGGTTATTCCACAGTAGATAAAACAGTTGTTGATTATGATGGAACAGCTATTATCACAATTAAACCGGAAAACAATAGTTATAAAGTTGATTCTATTACAATTAAGACAGACGATGATTCTAACGGAATACCTGTTGATAAAGCAACAGATATTAATTATGTCGAAAATGAAGATGGTTCAGTTTCTTATACTTTGCAGAGTATTCGAAATAATACCACAGTAGATGTTAAGTATGTTGCTATTCCTGTTGAAGTAAGTGAATGGGCAGAAAAAGTAACTATTGAATCTAAAGAAGGTACTTTGATAAAGCAATACAATGATGATCAAGGAAATTATGTTTTGGTTTTTTCTAATGATGCTGTTGTAAATGTGAAAGCCAATTCACCTTATAGTCATACCGATATGAAATTCACTTCCAAATCAAGCTTCGAGGGTTGGAAGAGTAATGATAGATGTAAAGATTATAACGATTCGTTTGAGATTGAACGTTTACAAGTGAAAAATGGAAAACGAGGCAACGAAACCGAAATAGGATTAAATGGAAAAAAGATCATTGTAATTATCGATAAAGATGTTCCTGTTGTGGAACCTGATAATGATGTTATGGATTGGACAAACAGCAATCAGGTGACAATTACAGGTAGTGTTTCTGATTCTAATACATCAGCAAAACCTTCTTCTGGTCTTTCTCATATAATTTGGATTAAAGACGCTACCATGAGCAAAGACGAAGTTCTTGCTGCAACATTTAATAAGGTTAAAATTGAATCTGATGGCACATATTCGTTTGATAGTGTCGAAGGTGAGCAGAATTCAATCTACTATATCTATGCAGTAGATATTGCAGGGAATGTTTCTGACGCAAAATCTGTTAGTGTACGCATTGATCAAAAAGACCCAGCCGTTACTGCTTTTACATATAGCATAAGTGAGACATCAGTTGTAGAAAATTTCATTAAGTTCCTTACATTTGGAACTGTTTCTTCTAAATCGATATATGTAACTGTAACAGGTTCTGATGAGGATATTACATCCGGCTTGAAAGAAATTACGCTTTACAAGGGGTCAGATGTATTTGAAACAAAAACAACAACAGGAAATACCGCAACATTCAAATTGACTGAAGCTGAATTTAAGAATGGTGCGGAAATTTCTGCAACAGTAACGGATATCGCTGGTAATGTTTCAAATAATACGAAACCTACCGATGAGGGTGTAACAACTAAAGCAAAAAATAATACTGTAAAGATTGATACAGCCAAGCCTGAAGCAACTATTCAAACTGATGAGGCTGTATATACTGATGGCGATGGTAAACTTTGGTATAACGGAAATACCGCACTTAACATTGTTGCTACTGATAACAATGCAGGTATTTGCTCTGTTGAAATTAAATTAAATGGCGAAAGTCTTAAGACAGATATCGAAGGGAAAGCAATTGATACAGATTTTTCCGCTGCGTATACCACAAGCGAAAAATTTGTGATAAATACAGCTCAAAATGCCGTCAACGGTGAAAATGTAATTGAAGTTATTGTTACTAACAATGCAGGTGTTCAAAGCGAAAGCAAAATTCAGAAGGTTTATATTGATACAACAGCACCTGATATAACAAATTTTGAAGTAACAAGAGTTGGTGGTAAGGCACTTGATAAAATGCTTAACTTCTTGACATTTGGTATATTCTTTAATGATCAGGTCGAGGTTACAGTAACAGCTGCTGATTCTAATGCTACATCTGGCGTAAAAACTATTACCCTTTTTGCCGGGGAAAAAGTATTTGAGACAAAAAAAGTTGAAAATGATAAAGTAACATTTGTAATCCCAACTGACGCTATCACTGATGAAACTAAGCATTTTGATGCTGTTATTTCTGCAAAAGCAACCGATAATACTGGCAATACAACTCAAACCACTGTTGAGCCTAATACGGAAAATTCAAATGTTAAAGACAGCGGATTGATGATTGAAACCATCAAACCTACTATTGATGTGGAATTCCCTGAAGCAGTAACGGGTAAAAATACTAACACAGCAACCGCAGGAGATTGGTATAACTCTGATGTGAAATTTGCAATTACTGCAAATGACGCTGATGCAGGTTTGAGAAATGTTCTTATCACTATTAACGATAAAGAACTTGTCAATGACAACCTTTATGCTTCTAAAAAAATCACGTCAAAAGAATATGAGCTTAATACAGCTGATGCTGTAAGAGCTGATGATGGTTCGTACACTTTAAAGGTTATTGTTACAGATAATGCCGGAAATGTTTCTGATACATATTCAAAAACAATCTTTAAAGATGTTGATAAACCTTACATTACAGGCTTTGATTTTGCTCTGGATAAGTATATAGAAGGTAGTGAAACAAAATCAACCGTGGAAGTAACAGACTATGGCTTCTATTTCAAGGCTGATACAAAAGTTACTATTTCTTCAAAAGATGATGCTCCGACGGCAGGTGTTAAATCAATCACTTACTATACTGTGGATATTGACAGCGGTAAGAGTGAAGAAATAACAGAATTAGTAAATAAAGATAATTGCATTGATTTTACTATCAAGGCAAATTTCAAGGGACAGATTTATGCTAAAGCAACGGATAATGTCCTGAATGTTGCTTCCGATTTCGTAAATCCGGACAGCGCAATTGTTGAGAGTCCTGAAAAGCACGAAAAAGAGGAACATATTGCTTTCTCTAAGAGTTCAACCGAATACAAAACACAAGATGAAACAGAACTCTATGCAAAAGATGTTTCGGTAACCCTTACTGTAACAGATACATATTCAGGTATCCGTAATATTGAATGGGAAGTTGTTGCACCATATGATACGGAAAACAATCAAAGCGGTAAAGTATCAGTAAACAATGACAAAACATTTGCGGAAGGCAGCGATACCGATTGGAAACAGACCAAGACTGAAAGCAACTTGGTTACTGAGATGCAAAAAACAATTACAGTTAACAATAACAGTAATGACATTGTTGTGTTGGTTAAAATGACTGACCGTGCAGGAAACACATCTGAAAAGCAGATTAAGTTCAGCATTGATAAAACAAACCCTGTAATTGAGGTTAAGTACGATAATAATGTTCCGGACGAAACTTATAAAGACATTTTCAAAGCAAGTCGTACAGCTACAATCAAAATTACAGAACGTAATTTCAACGGAAAAGACGTAATCCATAGAATTACCAATACAGATGGTGTAATTCCTGCTCTTTCAGCTTGGGAAGAACACAAAAACACAGAAAATCCGGATGAAACC
>JAIIAN010000258.1 GCA_022717655.1 Bacillota bacterium
CCCCAGAAACACCAGAAACTCCGGACAAACCGGAAACCCCAGAACCATCGGAAACAGAAGCAGAAGTTTACGAGAAACTCTATGGTGATATTACGTTAGAGAGTCATCCGAATGGAAAAATAGAAAATGCAAAGCCGTATAAAGGTGATGGGACAAAAGAAGAACCATATCGTTATCTCTGTAAAGAGGGAGTTCTGGTACAGGGTGCTTTTTTGAACCAATTGGCAGGTTTTACAACAAAGGATGAGGCAGAAGAAAAAACAGCGAAGCATTGTATTTTGGAAGTCAGAACAGGAGATAAGCCAGATGGAGTGCTTTTGGCAGCGATTTACTTAAATGGAGAAAAAATCAAAGAGCCATTAGAAGCCGGAAAATGGTATAAAACAAGTCTTGGAAAATATGATGTGGTTTTAGATGATAACAAGAATCAGGGAGAAGATAAAACGGATAAACCGGATGATAACAAAGCTAATGATAAATCCGATAATTCCGAAGAACAAGACCCATCCGATGAATGGAATCCAGATGAAAATCCGGATGAAGAAATACAAAATCCATCGGATGAATTTTTAGAGGATATGGAATTTACAGAGGCAGTTCCGCAGGAAACGATTATTGATGGCTACACAAAAGAAGAAAAAGAAAAGGCAATTACAGAGACAAATGCAGAAATCCGCACGGTGAAATTAGATATTAAAAGCAGTGATTTAAAGATTGCCCAGATTGAGAAACAACTGGAAAATCAAGTGGTAAAAAGTACGATAAATGGTGTGGTCAAAAAAGTCGGGGACAAAGACAAAGGACAGACAGATGGAGAGGCATTTCTTGAAATTCAGAGCACGCAGGGAATTTATGTAAAAGGAATGGTAGACGAATATCAAAGAGAAAAATTAAAAGCAGGCAGTCAGATAAGTGGAACTGCCTATGAATCCGGTGTTTCATTTGAGGCAGAAGTAAAAGAGATTTCAACTTATCCGGTTTCCTCGAATTATAGCAACAGTAACAACAGCGCCCTTTCGTATTATTCTTTTACTGCTTATATTCAGGATGTCCAGGGCTTGAAGAATCAGGAATCAGTCAGTATGGAACTTCCGGCAGAAGAAATGGATGCATCGGGAATCTATTTGAGCAGAGAATATGTACGGGAAAAAGATGGGGAAGATTTTGTTTACAAAGAAGAAAATGGAAAACTGGTAAAACAGCCGGTAAAGACCGGAAAAATCTTTTATGGAATGGTAGAAATCAAATCAGGGATTACAGAGGAAGACTTTATCGCCTTTCCTTATGGCAAAAAAGTAAAAGAGGGGGTATCTGTAAAAGAAATTTCAGCAGAAGATGCATATAACATGTATGGAGGTTTGGGATGATTGAAAATATACGTTTAGCTTTTCAGGGAATCTGGGCACATAAGATGCGTTCCTTTCTGACCATGCTTGGTATTATTATCGGAATTGCTTCAATTATTTCGATTGTCTCCACAATTAAAGGAACGAATGAGCAGATTAAAAAGAATTTAATCGGTGAGGGAGACAATGTAGTCGAAATTAAGCTAAAAGAAGGTGGAAGTGATTATCAGATTGAGTATGAAGGACTTCCACAGGGTGTGCCGGTACTAAATGAGAGTCAGAAAGAAGAAATTTTGGAAATTCCGGAAGTAGTTAGTGCCAGCTTTTATAGAATGAGAGATTATGCGGACGGCATTTACTATCAAGATAAAAGCATGGACGGTGGAAAAGTGCTTGGAATTGATTCGGATTATCTGGATACCTGTGGGTATCAGCTAGTTCGAGGCAGAGGTTTTAATCAAAAAGAGTATGCGAACTTCAAAAAAGTAGCTCTGCTTGATGAAACAGCAGCAAATAGTTTTTTTGAAAAAGGGGAAGAACTGGGGAAAACGATTGAAATTAAAGGTGAGCCGTTTGTTGTTGTCGGAGTTGTAAAGAAATCAGATGAATATGAGCCGGTCATTAACAGCGTTGAAGAATATCATACTTATTACAATGATGAAAGTGGAATTGTAATGATTACAGACAGTGTCTGGCCGGTGGTATATCAATACGATGAACCTCAGCAGGCAGTCATTCAGACAAAAACACCGGAAGATATGAGTCAGGCAGGAAAAGCTGCTCAGCAGATCTTAAATGAGCAGATTCAAAATACTGAAACTTCGGTTTCCTATAAAGCAGAAGATATTATGAAAAAGGCAAAAGGATTACAGCAAATCAGCGAAAATACAAACCGACAGTTAATCTGGATTGCAAGCATTTCACTTTTGGTAGGAGGCATTGGAGTTATGAATATTATGCTGGTGTCTGTGACAGAAAGAACGGGTGAGATTGGGCTGAAAAAAGCAATTGGTGCAAATAAGCGGAGAATTTTAGCGCAGTTTTTGACAGAAGCGGCGGTATTGACGAGTATTGGAGGAATTTTAGGAGTATTTGCAGGAATGATTCTGGCAAAAATTATTTCCACGATTTCGCAGACTCCTCTTGTTATCAGTGTGCCGGCAGTTTTAATATCCGTATTGTTTTCTATGGCAATCGGACTGATATTTGGACTGCTTCCATCAATTAAAGCGGCAAATTTAAGTCCAATTGAAGCGCTAAGAAGAATGAATTAAATTTGAGTGATTAGAGTTAATTTGATAAAAAATCCGGCTGGCTGAGGATGCAGTCAACCGGATTTTTAAAACTCTGCATTGTATTTAAGCAAAGTCTATGATATCATAAAAAGAAGTAACCTTATTTGGCAAAGGAGTTTAGAGAAAATGGAAAATACAAAAATCGCAGTTGTAACTGACAGCAACAGCGGTATTACCCAGCAACAGGCCCAGGAATTAGGCGTCACAGTTCTTCCTATGCCGTTTTATATTAATGAACAGTTATTCTTAGAGGGAATTACCCTGACACAGGAAGAGTTTTATAAAAAGCTGGAAGAAGATGCAAATATTTCAACATCACAGCCGTCACCGGCAGATGTAATGGAAACTTGGGAAAAATTACTTGCAGACCATGAGGAAGTGGTACATATTCCAATGTCCAGTGGTTTGAGTAATTCCTGCCAGACTGCATTTGTACTGGCACGAGAGTTTAATGGTCGTGTTCATGTAGTGGATAATCAGAGAATCTCTGTAACACAGCGCCAGTCCGTTTTAGATGCTTTAACCTTAATTCAGGCAGGAAAAACAGGAGCAGAAGTAAAAGAAATCTTAGAGGCAGAAAAATCAGAGTCCAGTATCTATATTACACTTGAGACTTTAAAATATTTAAAAAAGGGCGGAAGAATTACACCGGCCGCTGCTGCACTTGGAACAGTATTAAAATTAAAACCAGTGCTTCAGATTCAGGGAGAAAAACTGGATGCATTTGCGAAAGCAAGAGGAAAAAAACAGGCTAAGAAAATTATGATAAAAGCGATGGAGGAAGACCTCAAAAAACGCTTTAAAGAATATAATAAAAAAGGCCTGATGTGTCTGGAAGCTGCTTATACAGGAAATCTGGAAGAAGCAGAAGAATGGAAAAAAGAACTGGAAAA